>DATNLP010000424.1:0-7173 GCA_035602795.1 Acidimicrobiales bacterium
TGCCGCCCACCCCGCCACTCGGGCGGGGGCCCGTCCACCCGGGCGGAATCAGGGCGTCACGCGCCGACGCGTAACGCTGGTGGCAGTCGGCCACGGCGGCTACGTCCACCTCGGCCTCGGCCGCCCGCACGCCACCCGACGCCTCCAGACGTCCGACCTCGGTCCGCAGGTCCGGGTCGACCAGCCAGTAGCGGGTTGGCATCGGGGTCCCGTCGCGTAGGAAGGGCTCGTTGGCGATCACCACCGGTGTGCCGTCGTCCCGGCGCACCACCACCGTGAACGTCCCCCCGGGGTCGCGCCCGAGGAGCCGGGAGACCGCCGCCGCGTCGCCGGCCTGCACCGGGCCGCCCAGCACCACCGGGATCAGCGCCAGAACTCGAGCGAGTGCAGCACGCGGGAGAAGAAGCCCGGGCTCGACGGGGCCGGGGTGACGGCGTGCTTGGCGTGCGTGCCGCCGGCCGGCGTCGTCGTGGTGGTGACGGCGCCGGGCGGCAATTCGGACGTCGCCGACGGCGCCACCGGGTTGGCCGTGCCCGGGTCGCCCGCGTACGGCGTGCCCGAGGAAGCCGAGCCCGTCGGCGGCAGCACCTCGTACGCCTGTTGGCCGGGACTCACCAACTGGTACTGCTCGCGCGCGATGCGCCCGATCTCGGAGTTGTCGCTGAGGTTCTTCTGCTCCTGGGCCAGTGCGGCGTCCTGGGCGTGCAGCGTGGCCAGCTGCTGCGCGGCCGCGGTGAGGCTCGAGCGCTGGCTGAGGAGCGAGCCGGCGGGGAACCAGGCGAAGAGGACCACGGCGGAGACGACCAGGGCGCAGAGCAGCACCAGGCGCGAGCGGCCCGCGCCACCGGCCTTCTTGTGTCTGCCCGCCCGCCGCGGCCGCGCCGTCCGGGGGCTAGTCCGCGCCAACTCGGGGTCCCCCCGCGCCCGACAGCGCGGCGCCGCCGGGGAAGCTGGCCGACTCACCCAGGTCCTCCTCAATGCGGAGAAGCTGGTTGTACTTGGCCACCCGGTCCGAACGCGCCGGCGCGCCGGCCTTCAGCTGCCCGGCGTTCACCGCCACCACCAGGTCGGCGATGGTCGTGTCCTCGGTTTCACCCGAGCGGTGCGAGATCACGGTGGCGTAGGAGGAGCGGTTGGCCAGCGCCACCGTCTCCAGCGTCTCGGTCAGGGTGCCGATCTGGTTGAGCTTGATGAGGATGGCGTTGGCCACGCCCTCACGGATGCCACGCGCCAGGATCTCGGCGTTCGTGACGAACACGTCGTCGCCCACCAGCTGGATGCGGCGGCCCAGCGACGCCGTGTGCGCCCGCCAGCCGTCCCAGTCCTCCTCGGCCATGCCGTCCTCAATGGACACGATCGGGTAGCGCGAGACCAGGTCGACCCAGTAGTCGGCCAGCTCGGCGGACGAGAGCTTGCGCCCCTCGCCCGCCAGCACGTAGGTGCCGTCGTCCCACAGCTCGCTGGTGGCCGGATCGAGGGCCAGCGCCATCTCGTCGCCCGGCACGCGACCGGCCAACTCGATCGCCTCCATGAGCAACTTGACCGCGTCCTCGTTCTCGGGCAGGTCCGGCGCGAAGCCGCCCTCGTCGCCCACCGCCGTGGAGAGCCCGCGGTCGGCCAGCACGGAGCGCAGCACGTGGTACGTCTCGGCGCCCCAGCGCAGGGCCTCGCTGAAGGACGCCGCCCCCACCGGCATCAGCATGAACTCCTGGAAGTCGATCGTGTTCTTGGCGTGCGCGCCCCCGTTGAGCACGTTGAGCATCGGCACCGGGAGCACGTGGGCGTTGGCCCCGCCGAGGGAGCGGTAGAGCGGGAGCTCCAGGTCGTCCGCCAATGCCTTGGCGCTGGCCAGCGACACCGCCAGGAGGGCGTTCGCGCCCAGGCGTCCCTTGTCGGGCGTCCCGTCCAGGTCGATCAGTGCGTGGTCGACGGCGCGCTGGTCGAGCGCGTCGAGCCCGCGGATGGTGTCGGCGATCTCGCCGTTGACATGCGCCACGGCGCGCCGCACGCCCTTGCCGCCGTAACGCTCCCCGCCGTCGCGCAGTTCCACCGCCTCGCGGATGCCGGTCGACGCGCCGGAGGGAGCGATGGCGCGGCCGCGGGCACCCGAGTCGAGGAGCACCTCCGCCTCGACGGTCGGGTTGCCGCGGGAGTCGAGGACCTCGCGCCCGATCACGTGCTCAATGGTGCTCACGACATCACTCCTCGGGTATCCGCCCTGGTGGGACACCGGGCCACAACGTTAGCGGTTGCGCTTCTGGTCATTGGGGACGCCCTCCGCCGCGACGATCTCGTCGCGCAGTGACAACGCGCGGTCACGCAGCGCCTGTTCCGCGTCGACACCGAGCCGCTGCGCGAGCGACGCCACGACGAAGAGGCACTCGCCCACCTGCCGGCTCAGCTCGTCCGCGCCGTCAGCGAGGGGGTCGTCGGGACCGGGCTCGGCGTTCGCCGCGCCACGGGCCAGCGCCTCGAGCGCGGCCACCGCCGCCGCGTCGGACTCGTCGGGATCCACGCCCACCGAGCGCGCCTTGCGGGCCAGTTTGTTCGTCAGCATGAGCGCCGGCAGCCCGGTGGGGATGCCCTCGGTCACGCTGCGTCTCCCCTTCTCGTCCTTCTTGATCGCCTCCCAGTTGGCCACGACCTGGTCGGCCCCGGACACCTGGACGTCGCCGAACACATGGGGGTGGCGGTGGACCAGCTTGTCGTGCACGCCCCGGGCGACGTCGGCCAGGTCGAAGTGGCCGCCCTCGTCGGCCAGCCGGGCATGGAAGACGATTTGGAACAGCAGATCACCGAGCTCCTCTTCCACGTGCGCGTAGGCCACGTCGTCGTCGCCGTCGAGCGACGCCAGGGCGTCGAGCACCTCGTAGCACTCCTCCACGAGATGCGGCATGAGCGATGCGTGCGTCTGCGCCCGGTCCCACGGGCAGCGCTCGCGCAAGGTGTCCATCAACGTGGCCAGGCGCGCCATCTCCGCGCCCACCGTGCTGCCGCCGCCCGCCGGCACGAAGACCGACGTGAGATGGTCCGGCTCGAGCGTGCGGTCCAGCTCCCACCAGTCGACGGTGACGACCACCTCGTCCCCCAGCCCGAGGTGGTGCAGGAGCACCGGGCGCGGCCGAGGACGCTCGTCGCTCCCGGGCGCGCCGAGCTTCATGTCCGAGAGCAGGTGGCGCGACCAGGCCTGGGCCACCAGGAACGGGCCGGGCTCGCGGGCGGCCACGGCAGGGAAGGCGGCGGCGTCGAGCAGCCGGACGCCGGCCGCCAGTGGGTCGATGCCCAGGGCGGCCCAGGCCAGGTCCAGGAAAGAGAGGGCGGGCACGACCGTGACCTCGACGCGGTCGTCGGCCCGCAGCAGCTCCACGGTCCGCTCGGCCACCGTCGGCGAGCCCGGCACCGCGTAGACCACCGGCCCGGCCGAGGCCGCGGCCGCCGCCACGAGCTCCTCGACGATGGCGGCGTACACCTCGTCGAAGGTGGCGCCCGACTCGTACACCTCGTCGAAGGTGGTGGCGGCCGGCCACCGGGCTGCGGCCGGGTGCCGCGCCGTGCGCAGGAACGACTGCGCCGCGCCGGCCAGGAGCTCGACCGCCCGGGTGCCCACGAGGTCGGTGCCGGCCGGTCCCAGGCCCACCACGGTGATGTGGGGGCGGGGCCGTGGCACGGCTACCCGCCGAAGGGGTTGGCGGCGGAGGTGGCGAGCCCGACGGAGTTGGCCGTCGCGTTGGGCACGTCCGACGTCTCCGGCGTGAAGGGGGTGAAGATCTGCGCCACGCCCGAGGACCACTCCCCGTAGCGCGGGTCGACGCTCACGTCCGAGCGACGCTCCTTCGCCTGAATGGCCTTGGACGTGGCCGCCGAGCCCACCTCCTGGACCGCCGCCTGGACGTAGGACGTGACCTTGTCGAAGTCGTTGGGTGTCAGCTTGGTGATCTGCACCAGGAGGTAACTGCCGTTGTAGGAGATCGGCTGCGAGACTGCGTTCACGGCCAGCTTGTCGAGGTGCGCGTCCGACCCGAGCTGGCTCGACACGCCGTAGAGGACATCGCACCCCTGCGGGCCACCGCCGGTCGTGCCCGCGGCCAGGGTCGAGAACGACTGCCCGTACGCCACGGCGGCCGCCGCCTCCTGGGCCGCCTCCTCCGAGCTGTACACGCCCACGGTGAAGCACGCCGTGTCGAAGTCGCTCTGGTGCGCCGAGAAGTACCGCTGCAGGTCGGCGTCGCTGGCGCCGACGCCGGCCAGGTCCTCCTGCAGCACGGTGGCAGTGGCATACACCTGCACCTGCTGGTTCACGAACGACGCCGGCATCGTCGCCAGCACCTGGGCGCCCGAGAGCGTCGTGCCCGTCAGCCCGCAGCTGAACTTGGCGTTCTCGCCCTGGGCGGTCTGCGCCACCTCCTGCATCACTCCGGAGATGTGGGACTCGAAGTTCTGGCGCGCCGTATTCAGGTCATCTTGCGTCACCGTCACGTCGTGCTCGGCACCCAGCTGGAGAATGATGGTGTCACCGACCTCCGTGTCGAGATAGGTGGCCACGAACGCGGTGGTGGCGGTCAGGTTGGTCGAGCCGTCCTGCCCGGTGCCGGCCCCCGTCACCGGTGGGAGCGCCGACTCGCCGTTCGACTCGAGGTACTGCTGCGAGTTCAGGTAGCACTGGTAGTCGGCGCTGGCGGCGATCGCGCTGACGTCGGAGTTGAGCTGCTGCTGGCTGATGGTGGTGCCGTTGACGACCGCCGCATTGGTCGGGATGGCCAGCGCCGCCCACGTCAGGCCGCCCGCGAGGAGGACGAGGAGGAGGATGATCCGCTTCACGCGCCGCGCATGCTACAAGGTGCCCACCGGCACACTGGAATCGCCTGCTGGGATCAGGTCCTCCACAATGCGGCGCACGGCGTCGGCCGCCGGCTCGCCGGCCGGCACCGGCACGAGCAGCTGTCGCATGTCCTCGCGCCACGTCGCCCCCGGTGCGGTGCGCCGCAGGCGCACCTGCGCGCTGGCGGGCAGGGCGACCGGCGAGAGCCGCACCACGGGCTGCCGCGTGCCACCGGGGCGCACCGAGCTCATGACGATCTCCGTGATGCCGCGCGCCATGGCGCTGGCGCGCAGGCGGGCCAGGGCCAGCAGGCCGAGCGCCGGTTCGGGCAGGGGCCCGTAGCGGTCCGCCCACTCGACGCCGATGTCGTCCACGTCGGCCATGCTCGTGGCGCCGGCCAGCCGGCGGTAGGCCTCGAGTCGCGCGTCCTCGGCCGCCACGTAGTCCTTGGGGAGGTGGGCGTCGCCCGGGACGTCGACCGACACCGTCGGAGGGGTGGGCCGGGCCTCCCCCTTGGCCTCGGCCACCGCCTCGGCCACCAGCTGGACGTAGAGGTCGTAGCCGACCGCCGCGATGTGCCCGGACTGGTCCGACCCCAGCAGGTTGCCGGCGCCCCTGATCTCGAGGTCGCGCATGGCGATCTTGAACCCCGAGCCCAGCTCGGTGTGCTCGCCGATCGTGCGCAGGCGCTCGTAGGCCTGCTCGGACAAAATCCGGTCCGCCGGGTGGAACAGGTAGGCGTAGGCCCGCTGCCCGCCGCGGCCCACCCGGCCGCGGATCTGGTGCAGCTGGCCCAGGCCCAGCAGGTCGGCCCGGTCGACGATGAGCGTGTTGACCGACGGCATGTCGATGCCCGACTCAATGATGGTGGTGCACACCAGCACGTCGTAGCGCCGCTCCCAGAAGTCGAACACCACCGTCTCGAGGCTCCCCTCGTCCATCTGCCCGTGCGCGATGGCCACGCGCGCCTCGGGGACCAGGTCGCGCAGGTCACGGGCCACCCGGTCGATGTCGGACACCCGGTTGTGCACGTAGAAGGCCTGACCCTCGCGCAGCAGCTCGCGGCGCAGCGCCTCGCTCACCGCCGACGTGTCCTGCTCGCCGACATAGGTGAGGATGGGCCGGCGATCGGCCGGCGGCGTGTTCACCATGGAGAGGTCCCGGATGCCGGTGAGCGCCATCTCCAGCGTGCGCGGAATGGGACTGGCCGTCAGCGTCAGCACGTCCACGCCGTCGGCGATGCGCTTCACCGCTTCCTTGTGGGAGACGCCGAAGCGCTGCTCCTCGTCCACCACCAACAGGCCGAGGCGCTTGAACTGCACGTCCTGGGCCAGGAGCCGGTGCGTGCCGACGACGACGTCGACGCTCCCGTCGGCCAGACCCTGCACCACCTCGCGCTGCTGGGCCGGCGACAGGAACCGGCTGAGCATCTCGACGCGCAGCGGGTAGGGCGCGTAGCGGTCGGCGAACGTCTGCGCGTGCTGGCTGGCCAGCAGCGTGGTCGGCGCCAGCACGGCCGCCTGCGTTCCGTCCTGCACCGCCTTGAACACGGCGCGCACCGCCACCTCGGTCTTGCCGAACCCGACGTCGCCGCACACCAGGCGGTCCATCGGCCGCGCCTCCTCCATGTCGGCCTTGACGTCGGCGATGGCCTTCAACTGGTCGTCGGTCTCGACGAAGGGGAAGGACGATTCCATCTCGGCCTGCCACGGCGTGTCGGCGCCGAAGGCGTGACCGGTCACGGCCAGCCGGCGCCGGTACAGGTCGACCAGGTCGGCCGCCACCTCCGCCGCGGCGGCGCGCGCCTTGGCCCGCGTGCGCTGCCAATCGGCGCCGCCCATCTTCGACAGCGTCGGCGACTCGCCACCCGAGTACGGCGTGATCGCCTCGATCTGCTCCACCGGGAGGTAGAGGCGGTCGCTCCCCCGGTACTGGAGAATCAGGTAGTCGCGCGTCGTCCCGGCCATGGTCCGCGTCGTCACGCCCTCGAACCGGGCGACGCCGTGCTGGCGGTGGACCACGAAGCTCCCCGCCTCGAGGTCGTCGAAGAACCCGTCCGCCGCCCGGGCCCGCGGGCGTGCCCGCCGGTGCGGCATGCGCCGACCGGTGACGTCGGTCTCGGAGAGGACGGCGACCTTGGACTCCGGCAAGATGAACCCGCTGGCGATGGGCGCCGCCACGACAGCGACGCCGGGCGACCCGCTGGCCGCCTCCCGCACCGGCGCCAGCACGCCCTCCTCGGCCAGGGCCGTCGACAGCCGCTGCGCCCCCGCCCCCGTGGCGGCGCACAGCGTCACCGCGTAGCCCTGGCCGACCAGCCGGGTCACCCCGCCGGCCAGCCGCGCCGGGTCCCC
>DATNLP010000427.1:0-9026 GCA_035602795.1 Acidimicrobiales bacterium
GTGCGCGCCCTGTTCGGCATCCCCGACACGGTCGCCGTGGCCGCACTGGTGGTGCTCGGGCGCCCGGTGCACCAACCGGGCCGGCTCCGGCGGGCGCCGGTGGCGGACTTCACCTGGGTGGACCGCTACGAAGGCCCGTCCCTCGGCACCTCTTGACGTGCCCGCAGAGGGCACTTCCCAGCCGTCCCCGCTGCCCACCCCCGGTGCCGACCTGGGCGCCGGCCCGGCTCGCCCCCTGGGGCCGGTCGTGGTCAAAATGGGGCCATGGCACAGAACGTCCTCGGCGACGACCTCCAGCCCTGCAACTTCGACCCGCTCACCGGCTTCTACCGTGACGGCTGCTGCAACACGGGCGCCGAGGACATCGGCGTCCACACCGTGTGCATCCGGGCCACGGCCGAGTTCCTCGCCTTCTCGGCCTCCGTGGGCAACGACCTGTCCACCCCGCGGCCCGACTACGGGTTCACCGGCGTGCAGCCCGGCGACCAGTGGTGCCTGTGCGCGCCGCGCTGGCAGGAGGCCTTCGAGGCCGGGGTGGCGCCGCCCGTCGTCCTGGCCGCCACCCACGCGGCGACGCTCGAGTGGTGCCAGCTGGGCGACCTGGTCGCGCACGCCGTCGCCGAGCCGTAGTCTCCGGACGAGAGAACTCACACCGGGACAGCGGCAACGACCGAGCGGCCCCGCCGCGGGAGGAGACACATGGAAGGCAACACCGTCAGCGTCGACCGGGTGATCAAGGCGCCGGCGTCGGCCATCTTCGCCATCGTGGCTGACGCCTCCCGCCACCCCGAGATCGACGGCTCGGGGTCCGTGGTCAAGCTGAAGGGCGGCGCGCCCGACCACCTCACGCTGGGCTCCACCTTCGGCATGTCCATGAAGATGGTCGTGCCCTACTCCATGTCCAACACCGTGATCGAGTACGAGCCGGACAAGGTGATCGCCTGGCAGACGTCGCTGTCCGGGCCGTTGGGCCGCTTCGTCGGGGGACGCATCTGGCGCTACGAGCTCGAGGAGGAGGACGGAGGCACCAAGGTCACCGAGACGTGGGACATCTCGAAGGACAAGCAGGCCTTCGTCATGCGCCTGGGCAAGCTCCACCAGCAGACGGCCACCTCGATGGCCAAGACGCTGGACCGCCTGGCCGAGCTGACCGAGTCGCCCGCCGGGTCGTGACCGACCTCGGGGCCGCCATCGACGCCGCCTGGGACGAGCGCGTGCTGCCGGCGCTGTCCGACTACATCCGCATCCCGTGCCTCTCCCCCGCCTTCGACCCCGAGTGGGTCGAAGGCGGCCACATCACGGCGGCGGCGCAACTGCTGCGGCAGTGGGTGGACGCGCAGGGGGCGGGGCTCACCACCGAAGTCGTGCAGCTGCCGGGCCGCACGCCGGTGCTGCTGGCCGACAACGGGCAGCCGGGCGATCCCATCGTGATCTACGGCCACATGGACAAGCAGCCGCCGCTCGGCGAGTGGCGCGCCGGCCTCTCACCCTACGAGCCCGTCCGCGAGGGCGACCTCCTCTACGGGCGGGGCACGGCCGACGACGGCTACTCGACGTTCGCCGCCGCCACCGCCCTGGCGGAGACGGGCGGCGGCCACGGCCGCGTGCTCATGCTCATTGAGGCGAGCGAGGAGAGCGGCAGCCCCGACCTGGCGGCGTACCTCGAGCACCTCGGCGCCCGCATCGGACGGCCGCGCCTCGTCATCTGCCTCGACTCGGGCGGGCTCAGCTACGACCGCCTGTGGCTGACGACGTCGCTGCGCGGCAACCTCGTGGCCACGGTGACGTGCGACGTGCTGACCGAGGGCATCCACAGCGGGCAGGGCGGCGGGGTGGTGCCGTCCTCGTTCCGCATCCTGCGCCGCATCCTCTCCGCCATCGAGGACGAGGAGACCGGCCGCATCGTGCTGCCGGAGCTGGTGGGGGCGGGGATACCCGAGGCGCACCTGGCCAACCTCCGTGCAGTGGCGCAGGAGTTCCCCGACAGCGCGGCGCCGGTGGTGGACGGGCTCAAGCTGCTGGCGTCGGACCCGGTGCAGCGGCTGGTGGCGCGCACGTGGAGCGCGGCGCTCGAGGTGACGGGGGCCGACGGCCTGCCCAAGCCGCGTGAGGGCGGCAACGTGCTGCGGCCGTCGACGACGCTCAAGTTCTCGCTGCGCCTGCCGCCCGACGTCGACGCCACGGCGGCGGCCGACGCCGTGATCTCGGCCATCCGGACCGACGAGGGGGCGCACCTCACCATCGACATGGAGGCGGCGGCCCAGGGCTGGGTGGGACCGCCGCTCGACGACGGCATCGCCTCGGTGCTCGAGCGGGTCTCGAAGGAGCGCTTCGGCCGTACCCCGGGCGCCGTGGGCGAGGGCGGCTCCATTCCGTTCCTGGCCGATCTGCAGAAGGGCTTCCCCGGGACCCAAATCGTGGCCACCGGCGTCCTCGGGCCGCACTCGAACGCGCACGGGCCCAACGAGTCGCTGCACGTCCCGATGGCCAAGGCCGTGACCCACCTGGTGGCCGAGCTGGTGGGGGCGCCGGCGTGAGGGGCCGGGCTGCATGAGCGCCGAGGGCGTCGAGGGCCCGCTGGCCGGCCAGGTGGCCCTGGTGACGGGGGGCAGCCGCGGGCTCGGGCGCGCCATGGTGCTGGCCTTCGCCGACGCCGGAGCCGACGTCGTGGTGACCAGCCGCAAGCTCGACAGCTGCCGGGAGGTGGCGGCCGAGGTGGAGGCCAAGGGCCGGCGCGCCCTGCCGGTCGCCTGCCACGTGGGGCACTGGGACGAGCTCGACGGGCTGGTGGAACAGGCCTATGACGCCTACGGCCACGTCGACGTGCTCGTCAACAACGCCGGCATGTCGCCGCTCTACCCCGACCTGACGTCGGTGACCGAGGAGCTGTGGGACAAGGTGCTCGGCGTCAACCTGAAGGGACCCTTCCACCTGACCGCGCTGGTCGGCGCGCGCATGGTGGCCGGAGGCCGGGGCGGGTCCATCATCAACGTCTCGAGCACGGGGTCCATCCGGCCGGCACCACACATGTTGCCCTACGACGCGGCCAAGTCCGGCCTCAACGCGCTCACCGAGGGCTTCGCCAAGGCCTTCGGGCCGAGCGTGCGGGTCAACTGCATCATGGCTGGGCCGTTCCTGACCGACATCTCGAAGGCCTGGGGCCCCAATGTGCGCGAGCGCGGCATGCCCCACCACGCTCTCGGTCGGGCCGGCGAGCCCGAGGAGATCGTGGGTGCGGCCCTGTACTTCGCCACCGACGCCTCGTCGTACACGACGGGCGCCATCCTGCGAGTCGACGGAGGAATCCCATGACGAACACCGACACCACCACCGCCACCGGCAACGCCGGCAACGCCGGCAAGGACACGGCCGACTTCTGGTTCGACCCCCTGTGCCCCTGGGCCTGGATCACGTCGCGCTGGATGCTCGAGGTGGAGAAGGTACGCGACATCCACACCGAGTGGCACGTGATGTCGCTCGCCATCCTCAACGCCGACCGCCAGGGCCTGTCCGACGACTACAAGGAACGCATGGCGCGGGCCAAGGGGCCGGTGCGTGTCTGCATCGCAGCCAGGGAGATGAAGGGGCAAGACATTTTGCTGCCGCTGTACACGGCGCTGGGCAACCGGATCCACGTCCAGGGCTGGGGCCGTGACGAGGAGAGGCGCGAGCAGATCCTGCCCGACGCGCTGGCCGAGCTAGGCCTGCCGGCCTCACTGCTCGAGGCGGCCCATTCGGAGGAGTACGACGAGGCGCTGGCGGCCTCGCACTACGCCGGGATGGATCCGGTGGGCGACGACGTCGGCACGCCGGTCATCCACTACAACGGGGCGGCCATCTTCGGCCCGGTCGTCACACCGGCGCCCAAGGGCGAGGCGGCCGGCCGGCTCTGGGACGGCGTGCTGCTGTGCACGGGGACCGAAGGCTTCTACGAGCTGAAGCGCACCCGCACCGGGCGGCCCAGCTTCGAGTGACGTAGGAGACGCCCGGGTCCGGGGTCGGGGCCCGGTTCATCCATCCGGCTCTGGAGCCGCCCTGAGCGTTTCCCCATTCCAGGAGCTGGTCGCGCACCGAGATTCCACAGGTTAGGCGACGCCTCGGGCCAACTGCTCATCGGTAGATTTGACGAGTGAGCAGAGGCACGCGGCGAACGACGACGTCCGTTGGGTGACGTGCTGGACCCACGTGGAGATCGTGACTCCCTGGCGGTCCGAAGTGTTGATCGCGTCAGCGCATCGAGCCCGCGGTCTGCTCCTTGGCTTCTGAAGCCAACTCATCCTTCATGACGCGCCAAGGCGCGACCCGTCGCGGTCGGCGACTCGGGGTGGCGATCGTCGTCATCGCGGTGCTCGTCGCCATCGTTGCCGTGCTGGCGGACCAGGGAGTCAACTCCCACCCGACCTCACAGACGGGCACGGCTCTGGACCCTTCGTACTTCGCCTCCGGGGCGTGCACGGCGTTCGCCCCCGTGGTCGGCGACAACCACAAGACGGTGTACCTCGATGCCGGTCACGGTGGGATCGACCCAGGAGGCGTCGGGACCACCGAAGCGGGGCAGACGATCTATGAATCCGACGTGAACCTCGCCATCGTCCTCGACACGATGGCGCTGCTGAGGGACCATGGCTATCGGGTCGTCGTCTCGCGGTCCAAAGACACCACGGTGCTCCGATTAGGCCCGGCAGACACCGACGAAGGGGTGCTGTCCGAGCTCGGTTCCCACGACGACGTCGCCGCCCGAGATGTGTGCGCCAACCTGGCCCGGGCCAATCTGCTGGTCGGGGTTTACCAAGATGCCGGCGGCACGCAACAGAATGCGGGCAGCGTCACCGTCTACGACCCTGACCGGCCCTTTTCGAACGACAACCTCAAATTGGCAAATCTGCTGCAGGGCGATGTCCTCTCGGCAATGAATGCCCACGGCTGGCAGATTCCCAATGACGGGGTGCAGCCCGACGGTACCTTCGGCTCCGCTGTCGGAAACCCGTCAAGCAATACCTTGGCGGCAGAAGCCGCTTCGTACAATCACTTGATGCTCTTGGGGCCGGCGGCGTCCGGGTACTTCTCCACACCGAGCCAGATGCCGGGCGCGGTCATCGAGCCGCTCTATCTCACTGATCCCTTCGAAGGGACGATCGCCGCCAGCGCGGCTGATCAAAGGATCATCGCCCAAGGGATCGCCGACGCCGTTGCGCAATATTTCGCTCCGGCTCCCACCTCCAAGTCTGGATAGCGGTGGGGAGAGGTGCGGCGGGGCTGACGGAGCGGCCGCCTTCGTTCAGGGCTCGACGTTGAACTCGATCCGAGGAGGACCGCTCAGGCCGGCCTTCCCCATGTCCTCCTGCGGGGGCGGCCCGCTATCCCTTGCGCTCGCTGATCTCGAAGAGATGGCCGTCCGGATCGCGGAAGAAGGCGCGGGTCTCCGCGTCCCAGTCGACCGGCTCGGTCAGGAACACGACGCCCCGAGCGCGCAGCAGGTCGTAGGTCGCCCGGCAATCTTCGACACGGAAGATGATCTCGGTGCTGGCCTGATCGGGATGTCCCGGCGGCACGAAGGTGACGGTCGGCTTGTCCGCCGTCGGCTCGCCACCGGTGACGAGCAACAGCCAATTCCCCAACAGCTCCAGCACGACGGAGGTGCCGCCGTACTCGCCGTACACCGAGGCGTCCAAAGCCCGGGCGTACCAGTCGCGGCTCGCGTCCGCGTCGGATACCACCAGGAGATGCGTCATCGCCGAGGCGGAGAACCGGTCCACCTCAAAAGGCTACGGCCCCGTGCGCCACGACTAGACCTTCCCTTTGGGGCAAGGCGCACCGTGCCGTGGCGGGGCACCCGCCCCACTGGGCCAGCCCACCATCACCGCGGACAGCCTGCCCGACTGTGACTTCGCCGTGCCCCCCGGCTGACGTCAGCGCCAGGGCGCCGGGTCGAACCCCGGGTAGCGCACACACATGGCCGCCAGCGCCTCGTCGGTCCACCAACGATGTCCCGGCGGCGGGAAGCCGAACAGCTGCAGCTGGTGCGGGCTGGCCGCCACCACGAAGTCGGTCCACTCCCGCCCCCCCGACTGCATGGGCCACGAATGGCGCCCGATCCAGTCGGCGGCGGCCACCCGGAAGTTGACGTGCAGCGTGTAGCGCGCCCCGCGGGCCAGCGTCAGCCCCGTGCCCCGGTGGAACGTGTCCAGCCGGTAGGCGGCGACGGTGCCGGCCGGTCCGGCGGCCGACACCTCGGCCTGGTAGAGCGCGGGCCGGCCGGTGCCACTCACCCACCCCGGCGGGGCGTCCGGGTCCGTCGCGCCGTCGGCTTCGGGGTACCAATTGGGCAGGGCGGCCATGTCGCCGGCCACCGAGCCGGGCACGAAGCTGGGCGGCCCCAACGCGGCCGGGACGTCGACCAGGTAGACGAACATCTCGACCTGTTCCGCCGGCGCGCCCGGCGACGGGACGAGCACGGTGTGGTTGAGGTAGTCGCGGTGGTGGTGCTGCGCGTAGTCGGCGGCCCCGGTGTACTTGGCCCACGCCTCAATGGAGTACACGCGCAGGGCCGCCGTGCCCAGCAGCTGCTCGGCCAGGTCGACCAGCGTGGGGTGCACAGCCAGCAGGCTCAGGTCCACGCTGGCGAACGGGAAATTCGTGATGCCGCCGAACTCGTCGCGGAAGCGCGCATTGCGACCGGGATCGACGTCGTCGTGGAACTCGTCGCCCGTCGGGAAGAGCGACGGCAGGCCGGCCACCCCGGCCGCCAGGCCGCGCCCGGCCAGCAGGCCGGAGACGATCACGAACCTGTCGCGCCGCCAGCGCTCCGAGACGGTCGACGCCTCCATCGCCTCCACGCCGCGGTCGCCGCCCACGCCGCTGTCGCCGCCGCTCAGTAGTACCCCGCCATCAGCTCGCTCGCCCACACCGGCTGCCGCACGGACGCGGGGTCCGGCTCGAACTCGCGCAGGTAGGGCTTGACGTCGAGCACGGGCGAGCCGTCGACGGCGTCCAGGCCGCGCACGTGCAGGTCGAGCCCGTCGACCCGCACCAACGCGCACGAGGAGACGCCGAGGCGGTTCGGGCGCATCTTGGCCCGCTGGGCGAACATGCCCACCTCGGGCCAGTCCGGGTTGCCCCGGGGTCGCCGCGCCCCGGTCTGCACCTCGGACTCGGCCACCAGGTGGAACTGGAAGACCACGACCAGATGCGAGAAGGCGTCGAGCCCGGCCACGGCGTCCGCGCCGAAGCGCCCGGCGTCGAGCCGGATGACCGCCTCGACCCCACCCCAGTCGTCGTCGATGGCCTCGGTGCGCCCGCCGACCACGACGCCGACGGGCTCCAGCGCGATCACGCCGGCCAACGGTAGTTTCTGACCTCGTGAGCGGCGAGGAGCACGGCGGCTGACCGGCATCGTCGCCCTGAACGAGCTGCGGCGGCGGCTCCGGGACCGCTCCGTGCTCATCACGAGCCTGGTGGCGCCACTGGCCATTGCGGCCGTCCTCGGCTTCGCCTTCGCCAGCCACCCCGCCGAGGGCGTCCTGCCCATCGGTGTGAGCGGGGCCACGCCCTCGGTGGTCCGGGCGGCCGCGCAGGCGGCCCAACTCCCGACCAACGTCTCCGTGCGCACCGTGGCTTCGCCCGCCACCCTCGAGCAGGAGGTGGCCGACGGCACCCTGGCCGGCGGGGTCATCGCCTACCCGGGCCGCAAGAGCCTGGGCGACCTCCTCATCCCGATGGTGGCGCCGGGGGCCACGCCTACGCCCGGGTTCAAGGTGGTCGACCGCGCCGACGCGCTGGTGGGCGAGGAGACGGCCCAGGCGGTGGCGGCGGGGCTGGCCAGCCGGCTCTACGCCGCCCGGGTCGGCCACGGACCCGCCGCCGCGCTCACGTCGCTGCGCGTCGTGACGGGCACCGTCGGCAAC
Organism: Acidimicrobiales bacterium; assembly: GCA_035602795.1. Taxonomy (GTDB): domain Bacteria; phylum Actinomycetota; class Acidimicrobiia; order Acidimicrobiales; family RAAP-2; genus Bog-473. The sequence continues at coordinate 7,905 of DATNLP010000427.1, forward strand.
GGCGGGAAGGCCGTCATCGACTACTTCGCCCCCTCCATCGCCGTCGTCTTCCTCTTCATCGGCAGCGGGCTGGGCATGCGCGCGCTGATGCTCGAGCGCACCCAGGGCACGCTGGTACGCCTGGCGGCGGCGCCCGTCCGCCCGACCGCCATCGTCAACGGCAAGATGCTGGCCGTCGGCGCCACCGGCCTCGTCTCCATCTTCGTGGTGTGGGGCGCCACCGCCCTCGTATTCGGGGCCGACTGGGGCGCCCCGCTCGGCGTGCTGCTGATGTGCCTAGGCGCGGTGGCCGCCATGTGCGGCTTCGGCGTCCTCGTCACCTCGTTCGCCCGCAACGAGCGCGAGGCGTTCGCCGCCTCGCTCATCGTCGGCCTCGTCCTGGCCCTCCTCGGTGGCAACCTGCTCCCGCCGGGTGCGCTGCCCACCTTCCTGCAGGTGGTCAGCCTGGCCACGCCCAATGGCTGGGCCCTGGTCGGCTTCGGCCGCCTGTCCCTGCTCCGCGAGCCGGCCGGCGACATCGTCGGCCCGTTCCTCGTCCTCTGCTTCATCGCCGTCCTGACCATCGGGCTGGCCCTGACCCGGGTGCGCCGCATGGTGACGCCGTGATCCCCGTCGTGCGGGTCAACGTGCGCCGCGCCGTCGGCGACGCCCGCCTGGTCTTCGTCGCCACGGCGTTCCCCGTCCTCTTCATCCTCGTCACCGGGCTCCTGGCCGGCAACCCCCGCGAACCGGTCGGCCTGGTGCACCCGCCGCCGCGGCTGCTCCAGCTCATCGACCGCACCAACAGCCTCAAGGCCCATCTGGAGGCCAGCCCGTCCACCCTGGCCGACGACATCCTGCGCGGGCGCGTCGTGGCCGGCCTGGTCACCCTCCCCGCGCCGCCGGGGCACCTGCGGGTCGAGCTGGTCAGCGAGGGCGCCAACACCAGCGCCGTGCAGGCCCGCACCGACGTGGTGGCACTGCTCGACCTCATGACGGCGGAGGGCACCCGCACCGACCTGACCGACCTCACGCTGGCGCACACCGACGTCCCGCCGCCCATCAGCCCCTTCGCCTACGTGGCGCCGGCCGATCTCGTCCTCTTCCTCGGCATCACGGTCCTGCTGCTGTCGTCCGGCCTGG
>DATNLP010000436.1:0-4768 GCA_035602795.1 Acidimicrobiales bacterium
CGCGCCTCATTGACGCCAGGCCGGCCTTCGACCCGCAGGGGTGGATCGCTGAGCTTCCGGCTATGGACCTGTTCGGGGCCCTGCTGTTCCAGGTCACGGGTCAACAGCTCTCCGTGGCAGCCACGCGCCGAACCCTTGGGCGCATCGAGATGCTGTTCGGTGGTCGCCTCCCGTCTCCGGCCGAGCTGCTCGAGGTGCCGCCAGACAGTCTCCGCCAGGCTGGTCTGTCGTGGCGAAAAGTCGCCACGCTACGCGACCTGGCTGAGCACCTCTCCGACGGTCGATTGGACCCCGACATCTTGAGCGGTCTTCCGGACGGCGAGATCATCGCTTCGCTCACCACGATCCCCGGCATCGGTCCATGGACCGCTCAAGGTGCGCTGATCCTCGCACTCCGGCGAGAAGACGTGGTCCTCCCAGGTGACCTGGCCCTGCGAAAGGCTGTTCAGCGGGTCTACGAGCTCGACCACCTGCCAAGCGAGGCCGAGGTTTTGGCCATCGCCGAGAAGTGGCGGCCCTACCGCAGTATTGCCACGAGCTACCTGTTCTCGTCCGCATTCGAGGGGGCCGACCCGCCGTCGGCTGCCGACAGCACAACCTGACGGTCGACCGACTTACTCAGAAAAACGAGCCGGTAGCTCGAGGAGTCCGGACATCGCACCGGTGGTGGGCCCTGTGACTGTCGTTCGTTCCCAGCCCTTCATACAAAATCGGCGCCCTCATGCAACGGCGTCGCTTCGGCGGGGCAACACCCACCCGGGGCGGGGGAAGTGACAGGTGTAGCCGTTGGGGTAGTGCTCGAGGTAGTCCTGGTGCTCTGGCTCGGCCTCCCAGAAGGGGCCAGCCGGAGTGACCTCGGTCACGACCTGGCCGGGCCAGAGTCCCGAGGCCTCCACGTCGGCGATGGTGTCCTCGGCCACCCGGCGCTGCTCGTCGTCGAGGTAGAAGATGGCCGAGCGATAGCTCAGGCCCAGGTCGTTGCCCTGTCGGTTGAGCGTCGTCGGATCGTGGATCTGGAAGAAGAACTCGAGAATGTCGCGGTAGGACGTCTGCTCGGGGTCGAAGGTGATCTCGATCGCCTCGGCGTGGGTCCCGTGGTTGCGATAGGTGGCGTTGGCCACATCACCGCCGGTGTAGCCCACCCGGGTCGAGAGCACTCCGGGGCGCTTGCGGATCAGGTCCTGCATGCCCCAAAAACAACCCCCGGCCAGGATCGCCTTTTCCGTACGCTCGGTCATCGGACTACCTCCTCTGTCTCTTTGGGCCCGTCGAAGAGCTCCTTGTACTGTCCATAACCTTGTGCCTCGAGATCTTCGTAGGGCACGAAGCGCAGGGCCGCCGAGTTGATGCAGTAGCGCAAGCCTCCCTCCTCGGGCGGCCCGTCGTCGAAGACATGGCCGAGATGGCTGTCCCCGTGGCTCGAGCGGACTTCGGTGCGCATCATGCCGAGGCTCTGATCTGTCTTCTCGAGCACATTGGCCGGTTCGAGGGGGACGGTGAAGCTGGGCCAGCCGCAACCGCTGTCGAACTTCTTGGTGGAGGCGAACAGGGGCTCTCCCGAGACGATATCGACGTAGATCCCCGCCTCCTTCTTGTCCCAGAACTCATTGTCGAAGGCCGGCTCGGTCGCGGCCTCCTGGGTCACGGCATACTGGCGTTGGTCCAACTTGGCAACGGCCTCAGGGTCCTTGCGGTAATCGTCTGTCATTTCGGCCTTCCTTGTTCTCGACTCCCTAGTTCACACCCACTGGCGTCATCCATGCGACGCGTCCCCCAATCTCCGAAGCCAGCCGGGCCGGCGACCAGACCACGACGGACCTTCCGGCCCGATGACCTGCTGCGTCGCCGGTCAAGCAAGGTGGTGACGCCGGACGCCCCGGCTATGAGCGGGGAAGTACCGTGACCAGGGTCTCGGACCCATCGGCCCCCACGATCTGTATGACGAGGGGCAGTCTGGGCGGCTTCGAGTCCGTCAGGATCGAGATGGGGTGCTCGATCGAGTGGCGAAGCACAACCGGATAGCGGCCGTCCCGACCGCCCACACCTACCGACGCTTCGTCCGCGTGTTCGTCGTACTCGATGTAGGCGAGCGGCATCTGCTCCGCCTCGAAGGCATCGCCGAAATCAGCATCCAGCAACTCGATCGTGACGTCGTCGCCAGTCCGCACTTTGGTGAGCTCGTCGAGCAGCCTGTGCCAGTCTTCTCTGGGCCGCTCATGGATCAAGTCCTTCGGCCGGCCCTTCGCACGCCCTACCACGCCGAGATTTTCGCGCCTGGCGTGACTGAGGACAAGCGGGGCCTTTATCGCAAGCGCGGCATCACCAGTCGCGCCGTGGCCACGATCCTTCTGCCCGAACCAGGTCAGTGCTGATGGCTCGAAGAAACCACCCCATAGACAAACGACCGGGCGACGGGACCCCAGTACCGACTGTCGCACGAATCGATCCTGTTGTCGCCAAGGACGTAGTAACTGCGCGGCGGGATCTTGAATGGATGCTCCAGGCCGTAGGGGGTCCCGGCCGGCCCAGGCGCGGTGATCCCCTGCTCAGACGACGGGAGCCACCCTTCCCTGAGCCTTTGGCCGTTGATGAGGACGTAGCCTCGAGATAGCGAGATTGTTTGACCCGGCATTCCGATGACTCGCTTCACCAAGTACCTAGTGGCGTTCCCCGCAGCTCAGGGTTGGTGGGTTCCTAAAGACCACAATCTGCCCAGATGCGAGTGAAGCCGAGCTGCTCAATGGCGTGACGTGCACCACCTCGTTCAGCTTCAAAGTCGGTGCCATGGCGCCGGATACGACCCGGAAGGGGGAGCTGCCCGCCGGACTTGCCGGGACGAGGAGTGCCGCCAGCGTGGCGGCCGTGCCGGCCAAGGCCAAGCCCACCCCCGCGAACATCCGGCGATGCCCCAATGTCCGCCGCTGTCGCCACCAGGCCCGCGGTGCATTGAAGAGGAGACCCAAGGCGATGTGGTACTCCCCCACCCCCCGCTCTTCTCTCAGCTCGAGGGCCAGGTCGAGGACCTCGCTCTCGTAGCGCGCACGCCAGGCTTGCGGGTAGGCGCGGAGCGCCGCGTGAATCCAACGGTTGGGCCTCATGTGGCGGCGGCGATCCGCTGGAGTCCGATTCGAGCAATCCGAGCCGAAGCGCTCAGCCGTTCCTCGATCGCCACCAGACCTGCTGCCGTGATGCGGTACGGATGGCGGCGTCCCTCCGAAGGCAGCGGCTCAACGAGACCTGAGGCCTCCAGCTTCGAGAGGCACCCGTACAAGGTGCCGGCACCAAGCTCGATGCCCGCGAACTGCTCGATGTCCTTGATCAGGGCGTAGCCGTGCTTCGGGCCGCCGGCCAGGCTCGTCAGTACGAGGACACTCCGGTCGGAGGATCCCCTGATTGCCTCGACAGTCACTCTCGCTCTACCTCCTACACTTTACGATATATCGAAAGAGCGAGGATTTCAACTGGCGACGTGTGCGCCTCGTGAAACTAAAGCAATTACTTGACGGTACTAGTCGCAGGTCCCTACACTTAAGTACATGCTTGACCAAACGATCGACCTGGATCGGACATTCCAGGCGCTGGCCGACAAGAGCAGACGCACCATGGTCGAGCGACTCACCTTGGGTCCCGCCTCGGTCAGCGAGCTGGCTGAACCCCTGTCCATGTCCCTTGCCGCCGTGGTCCAGCACGTCCAGGTCCTCGAGGCCTGCGGCGTGGTGAAGACCGAGAAGGTCGGGAGGACGCGGATGTGCCGGATCGAGGGTGCGGCGATGACCGCCGCCGAACGGTGGATCGGCGACCGCCGCCGGGGTTGGGAGGCCCGGCTCGACCGACTGGGCGACGTCTTGCACCAAGCAACCAACACCGAGGAGAAACCATGAACGTATCCACCGTCGCTCACGACACCTTCGTCATCGAGCGGAGCTACGACGTCCCGGTCACCGAGGTCTTCCGTGCGTGGTCAGACCCCGAGCTGAAGGCCCGCTGGTTCGCCGGCTCGGCCGACGCACTGGGGGCGGGCTACGAGCTCGATTTCCGGGTCGGGGGCCACGAGATCAATCGCGGCGGGCCTCCCGGCGGACCCCTCTTTACCTACGACTCGGAGTATCGCGACATCGTTCCCGAGCATCGGATCGTCTACACGTACGAAATGTTCGCCGACGAAAATCGCCTCTCGGTGTCCGTCGCCACAGTCCAGTTCCACGACCACGGGGCCATGACCCAACTGGTCCTCACCGAACAGGGGGTGTTCCTCGACGGCCACGACACGGTGGCCCAGCGTGAGGAGGGAACCCGAGGGCTTCTGGAATCGCTAGCTCGGTTCCTGCAAGGAGGTGCGCCGTGAGGACGCACGTTCTGCGTCTCGCCAACAGGCCCTCCGACGAGTGCGACAGGCCTGCTACGAGGCGGAACCAGCGATGAGAACCTTGACCCACATGAAGCCATTCGACTCCGGCAACGTGCTGCTTACCTACCCGCCCTCGCCCTAGATGGGAAACGAATAGGAACCGACGAGGGTGGCGTCCATTGCGATCGGGCCCTCCTCACATCGGTCTGCGATTCCCTGCTGGAAGCGACTGAACGCGACTGACGACACCAGTGGGTTGACCTCCCCCTCGATCGAGGCGACATGCACGAAGGTCACGCCGTCATCTAAGCGGTACGTGGCGTAACGGAGCCCGGCTGCGTCGTCCGCGGCGAGCTCATCGAAAACCGCGCGCACAAGCTCGGCGTTCGCATCCGCATGCTCTGGCTTCGTTCGGTAACG
>DATNLP010000430.1:0-2771 GCA_035602795.1 Acidimicrobiales bacterium
CGCCCGTCTCCGGGGCGCCCTTCAGCTCGAGGCGGACGGTGCCGTCCCTCGGCGTGAACTTGAAGGCGTTGGAGAGCAGGTTGAGGAGCACCTGCTGCAGGCGCGGCGAGTCGACCTGGGCGGGCAACAGCTCGGGGGCGACCACGACGAACTGCACGGAGCGGTCCACGGCCAGCGTCTCGAAGTTGTTGGCCACCAGGCGGACGAGGTGCGACAGGTCGAGGTCGCTGTACTCGAGCTCGAGCTTCGAGGCCTCGATCTTCGACGAGTCGAGCAGGTCGTTGACGTGAGCCAGGAGGACGCGGGCGTTGCGCAGGACCACCTCGAGGTCGTGGCGGTGCGGGTCGTCGGGCGCCAGGTCGGCCTGCATGCGCTCGGCCGGCGCCAAGATGAGGGCGAGGGGGGTGCGCAGCTCGTGGCTCACGTTGGCGAAGAAGTTGGTCTTGACCCGATCGAGCTCCTGCGAGCGCGCGTAGAGCAGCGCCAGCTCGGCGTTGGTCTCCTTGAGCTGCCGGCCCGAGGCGGCCACCTCCCGGGCCCGCTTGAGGATCTCGGCCTCCATGTCGTCGAGGCTCGATTGCTCGAGCGAGGCGACGTCTTGGCGCGAGCGGACGTACTCGGTGATGTCCCGGACGCGGTGGATGACGTAGGTCACCGAGCCGTCGGGCGCGAGCACCGGCGAGTTGTACGGGCTCCAGTAGCGCTCCTCGAAGCCACCGCCCTCCGACTCCGGTCGCTGGATGTCGTACCTCTGCACCGACATGGCGTCGCCCACCCGCTCGCGCAGGACGCGGGTGAGGGACGCCTTCAGGTTGCGCACGCCGTCGCTGGCCGGGTCGTCGGGGTTGTCGGGGAAGACGTCGAACAGCGGGCGGCCGACGATGTCGTCCCGCCTCGTCATGGTGGCCTCGAGGTAGGCGTTGCTGGCGGCGACGATGGTGAGGTCGGGGTCCAGGACGAGGTTGAGGCCGGGGGCGGACTCGAAGAGGACCCGGAAGTCGGGCGCGGCCGCATCCGTGTCGGCCCCGCGGGCCTGGCGCGGCGTCGTCTCCGCCGTCATGGCCAGGACGGGACCGACCCGGAACCCACGCGGATTCGCATGGAACGTCCTCCTGTGTGTCGCCCTTCGGCGGCGCCGAACGGCCCGCCGGCCCAGGGAATCTACACCCGGGCGTCGGAAGGCCGACGGGAGAACGGAGGCCTCAGACGGCGCGGGCCAGGGCGACGCGCACCGGCGTCCGGACCCCCTTCATGCGTCGCGCCTTCAGGCGGCCGTAGTGCACCTGCTCGAGCTCCCCGGTGGCCTCGCACACCTCGGCGCTGACGAGGACCTGGCCGCCCTTGGCCGTCTCGCACACCCGGGCCGCGACGTTGACCACGTGTCCGGCGACGTCGTCCCTGGTCACGACGGCCGCACCGACGTGGACGCCGGCACGCAAGCGGAGCGGCGCCGGCGCGATGTCGAGGAGGTCGAGGGCGGCGCGGACCCCGTTGGCCGGCTGCGGGAAGGTGCACAGCAGGCCGTCACCGAGATGCTTGACCACCCGGCCGTTCCACTGGCGCACCAGGGGGCGGGCCTGCGCCAGGTGCTCGCCGATCAGCGCGAGGGCGGCGGTGTCCCCGTTGGCGTCGGTGTAGGCCGTGAACCCCTCGAGGTCGGTGAAGACCACCGTGACCACCCTCTCGCGGCCGCCGGCGGCGCCGTCGCTGCCCGAGGAGAGCAGCTGCACGGCGCTGAGGCCGAGCGAGGACAGCTTGGACGGGTGGTTCTCCACCGTGCGCTCGAGGAAGCGCCGCAGCATGTCGGTCGGGGTGCTCGAGGAGATGGGTCGTTCCCCGGGCGCATCGAGCCAGTCCTTGTCGACCAGGCCGATCTCGAGCGCAGCGGCGGCGTCGTCGGGGTCGCTCCGGATCATGGCGGCGGCCTGGCGCGCCGTGGCCCGGCGCAGCGCGGCCAATGTGGCCGCGCCGGTCTCGCGCGCCTTCCCGCCTCGCGGCTCGCCCATGGAGGGCAAAGTTATTACCGTTCGGGCGGCAGCCCCCGGAAGACCTGGTCACGGGCGGGAAGTTCCACCCGGCGCGTCAGGTCCACGCGCTCGAGCAGGCGGCGGTCGTGGGACACGAGGAGCAACGTGCCCCGGTAGCCGGCGAGGGCCGCCTCGAGCTGCTCGATGGCCGGCAGGTCGAGGTGGTTGGTCGGCTCGTCGAGCACGAGGAAGTTGACGCCGCGGGCGGCGAAGGCGGCCAGCTCGGCCCGGGTGCGCTCGCCGGGCGAGAGCGACGACGGCGGGCGGACCGCGGCCTCCGCGCCCAGCCCGAACTTGGCCAGCTGGGAGCGGGCGCGGTCGTTGGGCAGGGACGTGGCGGAGACGAACGCGTCGACCAGGGTGCGGGCCGAGTCGGCCAGGGCGCGCCGGTCCTGGGCCAGCTCACCGACGACCACGCTCGGCCCCAGGCGCCGCTCGCCCTGGACCAGCGGCAGGCGGCCGAGGAGCGCCCCCACCAGGGTCGTCTTGCCGGTCCCGTTCTGGCCCACCAGGGCGAGGCGGTCGGCCCAGGCGATGTCGAGGGTGAGCGGGCCGAGACGGAACTCGCCGCGTGCGACGACGGCGTCGGTCAGCCGGACGACGACGTCGCCCGAGCGCGCCGCCTCGTTGATGCTGAAGCGGAGGTCCCAGGCCTCCCACGGCTTCTCCACCACCTCGAGCTCGTCGAGCGCGCGCTCGGTGCGCCGGGCCCGCGCCGCCTGCTTCTCGGTCCGGTTGATCCGG
>DATNLP010000467.1:0-3076 GCA_035602795.1 Acidimicrobiales bacterium
GGACAACTTGCCGGATCAGCCACTGGCCGCGCTGGCCCTTTCGGCCACGGCCGGGCTGGGCGCGCTGGTCGCCACCCCGCTGAGCGTCGACGAGTACGCCGAGGACGTGTTGGCGGGGACGGTCAGCTTGATCGTCCGCGACGACTCGTCGGACTACGCCTGGCGCATCGACGCCGAGTGGACGGACTCGGACGGCCGCGTCGAGCTGCTCGAGGCCCTCTCCGCCATGTTCGGCGAGCCGGCGCCCATCGTCGGGCTGCGCCGTCTGCGCACCCGGGGCGACATCCGAAGCGGCGTCGCCCAGACGCCGGCGTTGCACCTGTCCGCCCCGAACGTCGGTGGGCCCGATCCTGACTGGGAGCGCGTGCTGGCCACAGTCGTGCCGGGTGCCCGCTTCGAGCTCGATGAGGGCGGCATCAGCTACCGGGGTGTGCGAATCCACGGCATGGCGGTGGCCTGTGCCGTCGACAACGACGAGGCGCTCAGCCGGGTCGACCGCTGGCTGGAGTGCCTGCTCGCCGCGGCCGCCGACGTGAGCTGAGCGATGCACCGCCGGCCTACCGGCGTCCCCAGATCTGGGACCCCGAGATCCTGCCCCACTGGGTGCGGTGGTCCCGTTGGCACACCCCGCCTCAACGACTACCCGATGGCCGCCCACGAGGAGTACCGGCGCAGCGGCCGGCCCATCATCTGCGCGCTCGAGCTCGCCTACCTCGACACCGACACCGGCCCGGTGTGGGACCAGTACCTCCTCGGAGCCGACCTCTTGGTGGCTCCCGTTCTCGAGCCAGGCGTGACCAGCCGCCGCGTCGTGATCCCACCCGGCCCCTGGGTTGGCCTCTTCGACGCGGGGACCGTTTTGCGTCCGAACCACGCAAAATAATTGGTCCGAAACCTCTTGGCACTCTCATGGGGAGAGTGCTAATAATTTGGGTGTCACCGCCAAAATGGCGGGCGCACGACTTGAGCACATGCGCACGTAGGAGGTGATTTGTCATGGCTCTGGTACGAAGTGACCCGTTTCGGGACGTGGACCGTCTGTTCCAACAGCTCTGGACCGCACAGCAGAACGGCACGCGGTCGATGGCAATGCCCATGGACGCCTACAGGAAAGACGACTCGTTCCTGCTGAGATTGGACCTACCTGGTGTCAAGCCCGATTCGGTAGAACTGACCGTGGAGGACAGTGTTCTCACGATCAGGGCCGAACGCCCGGCACCCTCCCAGGTGGAAGGCATCGAGTCGGTTATCGCCGAACGGCCCTACGGCGCGTTCAGCCGCCAGGTGGTCTTAGGTTCCAACCTCGACACCGAGAACATTCACGCTGATTACGAGGCCGGCGTGCTGACCGTCGCGATTCCGGTGGCCGAAAAAGCCAAGCCTCGTCGGATAGAGGTGTCGACCCGCTCGGACCAGCAGCAGATAACGGCTAGCTGATCTCGGCCGTCTCCCGGGGGCCGGTCGTTTGCCCGGCCTCCGGGAGCCTTACCGGCCCGAATCGAGTCGAAGTTAGCGTTTCCGTCCGCACGCCCCCCGAGCGGATTGCACGCCCGTATTCGACTCGCGTACGACCGCGTCTCCGAGGCCATCGGCCCGTAGAGCGCGCTTTCCTTCACTCGGAAACTTCAGGAGGTGGTCAAATGGCGATCCAAGACGATGCATCGACGGAACCGGCGAATTTCACCGCCGAAGTGCGCTACGAAAACGGCGCGACTGTGCTCTCGCTCGCAGGCGATCTCGATCTCTCTACCAGCGGTGCGTTGTGGGAGGTTCTGATGCTCCCCGAGGTACTCAACACGCCGAGATTGTGGGTCGACCTGACGAGACTTGAGTTCCTGGACTCGACCTGCATCAGCCTACTCGTGTCGGCCTGCAAACGGATTAGAGAGTCAGGCGGCACATTCTCTGTGAGCGGCAGCGAGGGCATCGTGCTCCGGGTTCTCCAGATCTCGGGGCTCCTCGACTACTTCCAAGTGGAGGGTGCGCCATGAGCAGAGTTCGCGACCACGGCGATCGGCGACACCCCGAGGCAGTTGTGACCAAACGCCCCCCTTCGGCGGTTCACGGCCTGCCGGGATGAGGCTCTGAGCAGCGAGGCTGTCGCGAGAGGTGCGTGCGTGCGTGCGTGGGCGAGGCGGGACTTGAACCCGCACATCCTTTCGGACACAGGAACCTGAATCCTGCGCGTCTGCCAATTCCGCCACTCGCCCGAGCGACCGGCCAACAGTAGTCCCTGCACCGGACCGCTCAGTCCGCTGACGCCTAGTTGACCTGGTCAGACGCCCGGCGAATCCCTGGGTAGTACTCCAGCCCAGTATTCTCTAGGAGACCATGGGACTCCAGCAGTTTGAGGAGCGACTCGAGCGTCTGGTGGAGGGAACGTTGGCCAAGCCATTTCGAAGCAGCCTCCAGCCGGTCGAAATCGGGCGGAGACTGACGCGTGAGATGGACCTGCACCGGCGGGTGGGCGTGCGCGGCCTCATTGCGCCGAACGCCTTCGCGGTGACCCTCTCGCCGGCCGATGTCAGCCGCTTCGCCAACTTCATCGACGCCCTGTCGCGGGAGCTCTCCGATGCCGCCCGGGAGCACGCCCGCATCGAGGGGTACTCCTTCGTGGGACCGGTCGAGGTCGAGATCTTCGAGGGGTCCAGCCTCAAGCCCGGGCGCTTCACCGTGGCCGCCGAGGTCCACGAGAGCGATGACGGGGGTTTCCTGGCCGAGCTCGTCCTGCCTGACGGTCGCCGGGTGAGCCTGGGCTCCGAGCCCCTGGTCATCGGTCGGCTCCCGGAGTGTGACGTGGTGCTGCCGGACTCCAACGTCAGCCGCCGCCACGCCGAGCTACGGCGCAAGGGCGACGGGGTGTTCGTCACCGATCTCGGCTCCACCAACGGGACCAGGGTGAACGGCAGTCCCATCCGCGAGCAGCTCCTGGCCAGCGGCGACGAGGTCAGCGTGGGGTCGACGAGACTCATCTTCGAAATGTCGTGACCACACCGGGAGCGGTGGCGGACCTGCTCGCCACGCAGAACCTCAACGCGGTGCTGCACATCTTGCAATGGGGCGTCATCGCGCTGAT
>DATNLP010000432.1:0-5507 GCA_035602795.1 Acidimicrobiales bacterium
CCCGCCGCCGCGACGCGTCCGCCGCGCCGGCGGCCGAGCTGGCCCGGCGCATCGGTCGCACCATCCCGCTCGTCTACGGTTCGGCCGGCATCGGCGCCGTGGCCGCAGGGTGGTGGAAGGCGCAGGTGAACCTCAACGCCAAGGCACCCGCGTTCGCGGCCTCGCTACCCGGCCTGGTGCGCGACGAGCTGGCCGGGTGGGGCCAGGGGGGCGACATCACCCGGCAGGTGCTGACGCTCGTGCTGCTGCGCCACGGCGGCGAGGACGAGCGCACCGGGCAGCTCTTCGACGCCGTGGCGGCCGCCACCGACGAGGTGATGGCCGACGTGCTGGAGGTGCGGGCCGAGGGCGACGACGACCTCACCAGATTCTTCGACCTGGCGCTTCTGGGCCAGCTGGTATCGCTGCACCTGGCCGGCCGCGAGGGCGTCGACCCCGGGCCCGCTCCCGCGCTCGACGAGGCGCTGGCCCGGCCCGCCTAGCGTCGCCGGAGCCAGAGGGCGCCACCGGGGCTCGCCGACATGGCGGGCACCTCGTTCACCATCAGGTCGCGGTGCTCGTACGCCACCCAATCGTTGAACAGCGCGATCTCGAACGCCGAGTTGAACAACAAGAACGCGTGGAGCAGGTAGGCCTCGCTCCAGGCCCGACCCTCGTCGACCCACGACCGCGGGTACTCGAACGGCCAGAACATGTCGTGCAGGTGCACGTACACGCCGCTGGGCACGGCGGGGAGGACGCGCGTGATCAGGTGATGGGCGTCGCTTCCCGTCCGCACGACATGGGAGCAGTCGATGAAGAGGATGTCGTCCCGCTCGAGCTCGGTGAAGCGGTGCAGCGGGACATCCTGGACCGGATGCTCAATGATCTCGACGTCGTCTCCCGGCCGCAACAGCTTGCGCAGGTCGTGGGGGTACGGCTCGATACAAGTGACGTGCATGCGCCCTTGCAGCCAGCGGTCGTTCGTGTCGAGCGCGAGGGCCGTCGTCCACCCCGACCCCACTTCGAGGTAGCGGCGCGGGTGCAGGTGCCGCAGGAAGGCCTGCGCGATCGACGCGTCGCCGATGCCGTAGGACGGGTTGTCGAGGTAGTAGCGCTGATCCGGCTCGGCCCGCACGTTGAAGGCCACGTCGTTGGCCAACGGCGCCAGCGTCTTGAAGAGCTCGAGCTGCGCCTGCGCGTTGAGGTCCAGCCCGTCGAGGTGACCGGTCGGTCGGAAGATCCGGTCGGCTCGGTCGCGGATGTCGTGCAAGTTGGGTACCGGCGAGTAGTAGTGCCCGGGCGGGCGCCAAGTGAGGAACGGCCGGCAGCCCTCGTCCACCTCGATGCGCCGCGCCAACTCCTGCTGCAGCGCGGCGATCTCGTCGCTGCGACGGAGCCGCCGAAGCGCGCGGTCGACGGCAGGGATGCGTGCGGCTGCCTTGCGCCAGCCTGGCGCGGCGCGGTTCGGCACTACACCTGGCGGCACTCAGGAGGGAGGACGGCCCTCAGTTGAGCCGCTCGACGATCATGGCCATGCCTTGACCGCCGCCGACGCACATCGACTCGAGGCCGATGGTCTTGCCGGTGTCCTCGAGCGCGTTGAGCAGGGTGGTCATGATGCGGGCGCCGGTCTGGCCGAACGGGTGGCCAAGGGCGATGGCGCCGCCCTTGACGTTGAGCTTGTCCCAGCTGATGCCGAGGTGCTTGGCCGACGGGATGACCTGTGCCGCGAAGGCCTCGTTGATCTCCACCAGATCGATGTCCTCGATCGTCATGTTGGCCCGCTTGAGCACCTGACGGCAGGCGTCGATCGGGCCGAGACCCATGATCTCGGGATTGATGCCGGAGACGCCGCTGGCCACGATGCGGGCCAGCGGGGTGAGGCCGAGTTGCTTGGCCTTGGTGTCACTCATGACGATGACGGCGGCCGCCCCGTCGTTGAGCGGGCAGGCGTTGCCGGCCGTGATCGTCCCGCCCTCGCGGAACACCGGCTTGAGCTGGGACAGGCCCTCCAGCGTCGTGTTGGCCCGGGGACCGTCGTCCTTGGTCACCACCGTCCCGTCGGGCAGCGTCACCGGGATGATCTCGCGCTCGAAGAAGCCGTTCTCCTGTGACTCGACGGCACGGGTCTGCGACAGCAGCGCGAACTCGTCCATCTCCTCGCGGCTGACCTTCTCGTATTCCGCCACGTTCTCCGCCGTCTGGCCCATGGCGATGTAGACGTCGGGCAGGCCCCGGGGCGGGCTCCACGGCTCGGTGACCGCCGGCGCCCGCACCTTGGTGCGCTGCTCCGCGTCGGCGAACTCCGGGTTGTGCGGGCCGGTGTCGGAGGCGCCGTTCTTGTAGCGGCTGACCGTCTCGACGCCGGCGGCAATGAAGACGTCACCCTCGCCGGCGCGGATGGCGTGGGCCGCCATGCGGATGGTCTGCAGCGAGGATGAGCAGTAACGGTTGACGGTCACGCCGGGGACGTCGTCGAGCCCGGCCAAAATGGCCGCCACGCGGGCCACGTTGTACCCCGCCTCGCCGCCCGGCTGCCCGCAGCCGAGAATGACGTCCTCCACCTCTCCGTGCGGGAGCTGCGGCACCTTGTCGAGCACGGCCTTGAGCACGAGAGCGCTCAGGTCGTCGGGTCGGCAGTCCACCAGAGAGCCCTTGTTGGCCCGCCCGATCGGCGTGCGGCCGGTGGCGACGATGACGGCTTCAGGCATGGTGACGCGCTCCTCGTTTCGATCAGTGCCGGGGTCGAGCCCGGGGCGGACTGCAGGTTACTTGCCGGTCGTGGGGCCGCCCACGGGCGTCCATTGGCCGCGTCCCCGCGCCGGACTGTAACGTGTTCTAGCGCGCCGAGCCCGGGGCCGGGCCGGCGACGACGTGGCGCTGCCGAGGGCCGCAGCGGCCCCGCCACCCCGGGAGGGCCACATGGAGATTGCGTACACCGAGGAGCAGCAGGCGCTGAAGAGCGAACTGCGTGCCTACTACCAAAGCCTGCTGACGCCCGAGGTCGAGCAGGAGCTGGCCCAGGCCGGCGGCATCGGCCCGACCGTGCGCAAGGTCGTCAGGCAGATGGGCAGTGACGGCTGGCTCGGCATCGGCTGGCCCACCGAGTGGGGCGGCCAGGGACGCTCCGCCATTGAGCAGTTCATCTTCTTCGACGAGTCCATGCGCAGTGGCGCCCCGGTTCCGATGTTGACCATCAACACGGTCGGCCCGACCATCATGAACTTCGGCACCCAGGAGCAGAAGGAGTTCTTCCTGCCCAAGATCTTGGCGGGCGGCATCTCCTTCTGCATCGGCTACACCGAGCCGAACTCGGGCACCGACCTGGCCTCGCTGACCACGCGGGCCGTGCGCGACGGCGACGAGTACGTGATCAACGGCTCCAAGGTCTTCACCAGCCTGGCCGGCGACGCCGACTACGTCTGGTTGGCCACCCGGACCGATCCCAACGCGCCCAAGCACAAGGGCATCTCCATGTTCGTCGTGCCGATGGACACGCCGGGCATCCGGGTGGTGCCGATGAAGCTGCTCGGAGACCACAACATCAACTACACCTTCTACGAGGACGTGCGGGTGCCGGCCACGGCGCTGGTCGGGGGCGAGAACAACGGCTGGACCCTCATCACCAACCAGCTCAACCACGAACGGGTGACGCTGTGCTCCCCGGGCATCGTGGAGCGGGTCCTGACCGACGTGCGGGCCTGGGCCCAGGCCACCAAACTGCCCGACGGGCGGCGGGTCGTCGACCAGGAGTGGGTGCAGGAGCACCTGGCCCGCGTGCACGCCGAGCTCGAGTTCCTCCGGCTCATCAACTGGAAGGTGGCCTGGCAGAGCACCCAGGGACACCTCGACGTGGCCGACGCCTCGAGCATCAAGGTGTTCGGCACCGAGTTCTACCTGCGCGCCTTCCGCTTGCTCATGGAGATAATCGGGCAGGCCGGCTACCTCACCCGCGGCTCGCCGGCGGCGGTGATCGCCGGCCGCCTCGAGATGTACGCCCGCTCCATGATCATCCTCACCTTCGGCGGCGGCACCAACGAAATTCAGCGCGACCTCATTGCGATCTTCGGGCTCGGCATGCCGCGCTCGTTGCGCTGAGCCGTCCGAGTCAGGAGCACCGTGGACTTCAACTACAGCGAAGAACAAGAGGCCGTCCGCCAGCTGGCCGGGCAGATCTTCGGCGAGCGCGCCACGCACGAGCGTCTCAAGCAGGTCGAGGCCGAGGCGGGCGACGAGGGGCCGATCGACCGTGACCTGTGGCGCGACCTGGCGAGCGCCGGCCTGCTCGGCATCCAGCTCGGTGAGGACGTCGGCGGCGCCGGGCTCGACTTCGTGGCGGCCTGTCTGGTCATTGAGGCGGCGGGACGCACGGCGGCCTACGTGCCGGTGGTCGAGACCATGGTGTACGGCGCCCTCCCGATTGCGCAGTTCGGCACCGACGCCCAGCGCAAGAGTTGGCTGTCCGGCGTGGCCAGCGGCGAGACCATCCTGACCGCCGCCCTGGCCGAGCTGGTGGGCGAGGTCATCCTCCCCGGAGGCGTCGAGCCTGCGACGACCGCCACCGAGCAGCCCGACGGGGGCTGGCTGCTGAACGGCACCAAGGCCTGTGTCCCGGCGGCCCTGGTGGCCGACGCCATCCTCGTGCCCGCCACCCGCACCGCGGCGGACGGCACGACGACCGGGGTCGGCGTATTCATCGTGGACGCCGATGCCGACGGCCTTTCGATGACGAAGCAGACGACGACGACCGGTCGCCCCGAGGCCATCGTCGAGCTCTCCGACGCGCGCGTCGGCGCCGACCGGCTCCTGGGTGAGGGCACCGCCGACGGCGCCGCGGTCATCGCGTCGATGAGCGAGTACGCCACCACCGCGCTCTGTGTGCAGGAGGCGGGCGCGTGCGCGGCTGCGCTCGAGTTGACGGCCGAGTACACCAAGACGCGGGTGCAGTTCGAGAAGCCCATCGCCACGTTCCAGGCCGTGGGGCAGCGCGCCGCCGACGCCTACGTCGACACCGAGGGCATCCGGCTCACCGCCTGGCAGGCGGCGTCGCGGCTGGCCGCCGGGCTGCCGGCCGCGGCCGAGGTGGCGGTGGCCAAGTACTGGGCGGCCGAGGGCGGCCAGCGGGTCGTGCACGCGGCATCGCACCTGCACGGTGGCGTGGGCGTCGACCGTGACTACCCGCTGCATCGTTACTTCCTCCTCACCCGCCAGATCGAGCTCACCTTGGGCGGGGCGAACGAAAGCCTGCGCCGGCTCGGTCGGCTGCTGGCTGACGAGCCCGTCTAGCGCGCCGGTCGGGCCACCGGCCGTTCAGACGGCCGGCGCCGACAGACCGAGGCCGTAGCCGGCCAGGAAGACGCCCGCCTCGGCGTGACGGGGGTAGCCGCCGGCGAGGCGGTGGAAGGCCGGCGAGTGGTTGGGGAAGGTCAGGTGCGCCAGCTCGTGGACGAGCACCGAGTCGAGCACCCACTCGGGGACGACGCGCAGCCGGTGCGAGATGCGGATGTCGCCCGAGTAGTACGAGC
>DATNLP010000494.1:0-10527 GCA_035602795.1 Acidimicrobiales bacterium
GCTCCGCCACCCTCGGACCTGGCGCCATCAACCTCCTGCTGGGAACGGCTGATGCCTACACGAACAGCACACCTCTCCTGGCTCTCTCGGCCCAGGTGGGACTCAACCGGATCTACAAGGAATCGCACCAGAGTGTCGACCTGGTGTCCATGTTCTTGCCGGTGACCAAGTGGTCCGACCTCATTCTCACCACCGGCTCCATCCCCGAGATGATCCGCAAAGCGTTCAAGCTCGCCCAGACCGAGCGGCCGGGGTCGGTGTATCTGGGTGTGCCAGAGGACATCGATGCCGCCTTCGTCCCGGATCAGCTGGTGCCGCTAGCCCTCAACACACCGCGACCCGATGAACCGTCACCCTCGCAGATTGCGCGGGCGGCCGCGGTGCTCGACGCCAGCCAGCGACCCATCATTTTGGCCGGGCACGGGGCCGCCCGATCGGGAGCAGCCGATGACCTGCTGCGTTTCTCCGAGGCGCTTGGCCTCCCGGTGGCCACCACCTTTCACGGTAAGGGGGTGTTCCCCGACGATCACCCGTACTCCCTCGGTGCCGTCGGGTTCATGAGCCACGACTACGTCAACTTCGGGTTCGACGATGCAGACGTGATTGTCAGTGTCGGCTACGAACTGCAGGAGTTCGACCCCGTCCGGATCAACCCGGGCGGAGACAAGCAGATCATCCACCTGAGCCGTGTCCCGGCAGAAGTAGACGCCCGCTACATCGTGGAGGTGGGGATCCAGGCCGACATCGGCAGCACGCTGGCCGCCCTGAGCGAGGCGACCACTCGCCACTTCGGCCAGGGAACCAGGGGCGAGAAGATCCGGCAGCTCCTGGCCGATGAGCTGGCTCGGGGGGCCGCTGATGACAGCTATCCACTCAAACCCCAGCGGGTGGTGGCAGACACTCGAGCGGCGCTCGGCCGTTCCGACATCGTCCTCGCCGACACGGGTGCCGTGAAGATGTGGATGGCCCGCCTCTATCCCACCTTCGAGCCCAACACGTGCCTGATCTCCAATGGGCTCTCGACGATGGCCTTCGCCCTGCCCGGCGCGATCGGGGCCAAGCTGGCCGCGCCCGATCGCAAGGTCCTGGCTGCGGTCGGAGACGGTGCGTTTCTCATGAACTCACAGGAGATCGAGACGGCCCTCCGGGAGCGCATCCCGCTGACGGTCTTGATCTGGGAGGACGACGCCTACGGCCTGATCGGCTGGAAGATGGACCTGGAGCTCGGTCATCACGTCGACGTCGAATTCTCCAACCCCGACTTTGTCGCCTACGCCGAGAGCTTCGGTGCCCGGGGCTACCGGGTGGGTGCGGCAAGTGACCTTCTGCCTATGCTCGAGGAGGCCCTGGCCGCTGACACGGTGTCGGTGATCACCTGCCCGGTCGACTACACGGAGAATCTTCGTCTTACCGACGCCCTGGGCGAACTCTCGGGGCCGTTCTGACCATTTCGCTTCGATCGTTCGGTGCCAGGCCGAGACGGGCTCGCGTCATTCGGCCCGCGGCGGCGATGGTGGTGAGTGCGGCGGCCTGACCGACTTGCTGCGCGGTAACGAAGAGGCCGCGGGCCCGGCCTCGTTCACTCGGTCCGATGCCCGAGGTCACCGCCACCGAAGCGGTGGGGAATCGCGCTTGATGGTCGGCAGCGCGACGTTGACGATGCTGAAGTCGAGCTGGAGAACGAACTGTGCCGCGACGACGAGTCGAGCGTCAACCCCAAGCGAAGAACCGTCGAATGGCCGGTTCCAGGGTCCTGGTCCCGGGACGTCGTCATCGGTTCACGCCGCCGGGCAAGAGGTGGGGTCGTCGCCGGGAGTCATTGACCAAGGTCCGTAAGGTTGTGAGGCGGGTTGTGGACGAAGGCGGCCAGCCCCGCGGCGGCCAGGCAGGCCCCTGAGCCAACCAGGAGCGCGACCCTGGGGCCACTGGCCGCGATGATCCATCCGGTCACGATGCTGCCGACGGGCGTAGTCCCCAAGTAGACGAAGACCCACAGCGCCATGATCCGGCCCCGATAGGCGCTCGAGCTGTGCAGCTGCAGGGCGGTCGAGCACAGGGTGACGAAGCAGAACGCCGCCGCGCCCATGACGAGCAGCGAGACGCAGGCCACGGCCACGTTCGGAGCGGCGGCGGTGATGGCCGAGGTAACCCCGAAGCCGAGGGCGGCGAAGAGCAGGTACTGGCGCCTCGGGTGGTGGACGAGGCCCACCGCCAGCGAGCCCAGAATCGCCCCGATGCTGAGCATGGTGGTGAGCAGCCCGTACGTACCCGCGGTGCCGTGGAACGTGTCCTTGGCGAACACCGGCAGGACAACAGCAAAGTTGAAGGCCAGGAGCCCGACCACCGACATCATGAGGAGCGGCAGCCAGAGCTGCTGGCGGCCGGCGGCGTACTTCAAGCCTTCCTTCACGCCCCGGCGTCCGGCTGGAGAAGGCCCGCCCGCCTTGCGGGGCCGGATAACGAGCAGGGCGGCGATCACCGCCAGGTAGGACAACGCGTTCAGCCCGAAACAGATCGTCGTGCCCACCGTCACGATGAGTACACCGGCCAGGGCGGGGCCGACCACCCGGGCGCTGTTGACCACCACCCCGTTGAGGCTGACCGCGCTGGCCAGGTCGTCGGGCGGCACCAGACGGCTGACCAGGGCCTGGCGGGCGGGCGAGTCGGCGATCTGGACGAATCCCCCGGCCACGCCTATGGCCACCAGGGCCGCCACGCTGGCGTCGCCCGCCGCGGCCAGCGCCCACAACAGTGCGGCCAGAAGGCAGTAGAGCGTCTGGGTGACGAGGAGGAGCTTGCGCAGGTCCACCCGGTCGGCCACCGCCCCGCCCCAGGGGCCCAACAGCAAGGAGGGGATCCCCCCGGACGCCAAGACCAGCCCGAGGTCGCGGGGCGAACCGGTGAGCTCCAGGACGAGCCAGCCGATGGCCGTCTGCTGTAAGAAGCTGCCGCTGGCCGAGACGACCTGCCCCCCGAAGTAGAGGCGGAAGGGCCGGGACCGGAGGGCACGAAACGTGCTGCGGCCCTTGGCTGCGGTCGGCGTCTCGGTCCCTGGGACAGGCCCGGCCTCGGGCATGGTGGTCAGTCCGTCACGGTCCATCGGACATCGGCCACGAGGGTACAGCGGAGGCCCTCAGTCACCCGCCGGGACGGGCGGAGCCCAACACGACCAGGTCAGAAGCGCTTGACATATTGAACAGACCGGTCTACCTTACAGGTCGGGTCAGACAGACCGGTCTACTCAAGGAGAGGGCCATGAGCGCAGAGAGCAGCAGCACTGGAATGGGGTTGGGCACGGCTCTGGTGACGGGCGCCACCTCCGGCATCGGCCGAGCGTCCGCACTGCGGCTCGCCCGCGATGGCTGGGAGGTGGTCGTCCACGGCCGGAACCCCGAGCGCGGCGCCGCAGTGGTCCGCGAGATCGAGACGCAGGGAGGGCGAGCCCGGTTCGCGGCCGCGGAGCTGACGGACGTGGCCGCGGTGCGCGCCCTGGTGGACGAGGTCGGCGTCGTAGACGTTCTGGTCAACAACGCCGGGTCCTCGTGGTTCGGCCCAACGGCGGATCTCGATGAGGCGACCTTCGACCAACTGTTCAACGGCAACGTGCGCTCCGCCTACTTCCTCGTCGCCGGGATCGCCCCGGGCATGGCTGCGCGCTCCTCGGGGAGCATCATCAGCGTGGCCAGCATGGCCGGTCAGATCGGTTTCGACGGGGGCGCGGCATACGGCGCGACCAAGGCGGCGCTCAGCTCCATGACCCGGTCGTGGGCGGCCGAGTTCAGCCCGCGGGGCGTCCGGGTGAACGCCGTCGCCGCCGGGCCGGTGTTCAGCACGGCCGGAAAGTCACCCCTGATCGAAAAACTCGGCCAGACCACGCTGCTCGGACGCGGGGCCCAGGTCGAGGAGATCGCCGAAGTGATCGCGTTCCTGGCTTCGGACAAGGCGAGCTACCTGACCGGAGCCACCCTGGCCGCCGACGGCGGCCGTTCGGCGATATGAGTCCGGTGTTGGCTGTCCCCGAGAGCCCTGTCTATTGCCCGGTCCCTCTCGTCGAAACGAAGACCGGCTGGCCGCGGCTCCGACTCGTCGGCTTGGCGTCGATCACCATCACGTTCCTCGCCGCTTCGGCCGCACCCACCCCGCTGTACGCGACCTATCAGAAGGCGTGGGGTTTCTCAGCGCTGACCACCACCGTCGTCTTCGGCGTCTACGCCCTCGCCTTCCTGTCGGCGCTGCTTGTCGTCGGACGGCTCTCCGACCACATCGGCCGGCGGCCGGTCCTGTTCGCGGGCATCGCCGGGCAGGTCCTGGCCTTGGTGGTGTTCGTCGACGCCCACAGCGTCGCCGCCCTGCTGGCGGCTCGGATCGTCCAAGGACTGGCGGCGGGCACGACGATCGGTGCAATCGGCGCCGGCATGCTCGACATCGACCCGGTGCGAGGGGCTGTGGCCAACGCCACCGCACCAGGCCTGGGAACGGCCAGCGGGGTGCTCCTCTCGTCGTTTGCCGTGCAGTGGCTCCCGGCGCCGACGCGTCTGGTGTACACGGTCCTCGCCGGGCTGTTGGCGGTGCAGGCGTTCGGCGTGGCGTTGCTTCCCGAGACCAGCCCGCGGGCACCCGGAGCGTGGCGTTCGCTGGTACCGCAGCTCGAACTCCCGGCGCAGACCCGGGCACCAATGCTCGCCGCTGCCCCGGTGCTCTTTGCCGTGTGGGCGCTCGCCGGGTTCTACGGCTCGCTCGGACCGAGCCTGATCGACCACCTCGCCGGTTCTGCCTCGGTCGTCGACGGCGGGCTCGGCCTCGGCATCCTCGCCGGAGTCGGCGCGCTGACGACCTTCGCGCTCCGAGTAACGCCGGCACCCAGGGTGATGCTGATCGGCACCAGCACGCTGATGGTCGGCGTGGTCGCAGTGCTGCTCTCCATCTGGGCCGATTCCGCCCTTGGCTTCTTGGTGGCGTCCGCCGTGGCCGGAGTCGGCTTCGGCGCCGGCTTCCAGGGCGGCATCCGCCTCGTCGCTCCCCTGGCCCACCCCGACCAGCGAGCCGGCGTGCTCTCCGTGCTCTTCACCGTCTCGTACCTCGGCCTGGGCATCCCAGCGGTGCTGGCCGGGTTGGCGGTGGTGCGCGGCGGTGGCCTCGTCGCCACCAGCTACGAGTACGGCCTGGCGGTCATCGTCCTGGCCGCCATCGCTACCGTCAACCTGATCCGTCTCCGCTCCCCCGCACACCCATCGACCCAGGAGGTCTCCCGATGACCGATACCCGTTCCCGCCTGACGCCCGGACCCGACCATCCCATCACCGTGGAACGGTGGCCGGGGCACGTCGTCGTCCGCAACGGATCGGTCGTCATCGCCGAGACCGACCGGGCCCTCGAGCTGCGAGAGGCCGCCTACCCGGCCGTGTTCTACGTCCCCATGGGCGACGTCGACCAGCACCTCCTGCGACGCAGCGAGCATGACACCTGGTGCCCCTACAAGGGCGAGGCCTCCTACTACGACATCCTCGACGGTGACGGAACGGACCTGACCGCTGCCGTCTGGTACTACGACGACCCCTTCCCCGCGGTCGCCGACATCGGGGGCCACGTGGCCTTCTACGCCGACCGGGTGACCGTCACCGCCACCCCGAGCGAACCCGCTCTACGATAGACAGACCTGTCTGAAAGGAGGCCCGTGAGCACGGCAACAGCTCAGACCGAGCATCGAGGTTCGGCGCGGGAGCGACTCCTCGCCGCCGCCAACGAGCTCTTCTACGCCGAGGGCGTCCAGACCGTCGGCATCGACCGCATCATCGAGCGCGCCGGCGTGGCGAAGGCTTCGCTCTACAACCTCTTCGGCAGCAAGGAAGAGTTGGTGGCCGCCTACCTGGCCTCGCGACACGACGCCACGACCAGCAGGCTCACCGCAGCCATCGACCAGTTCGACGACCCGCGACAGAAGATCCTGGCCGTCTTCGCCACCCAGGCGCAGCAGTACGAGCAACCCGACTTCCACGGCTGTGCGTTCATTGCCGCCTCCACGGAGGCCCCCGAGGGCGGCCTCGTCGAGCACGCCGCCGACCAGTTCCGGGCGTGGATCCGGGCCATGTTCACCGACCTGGCCGAGCAGGCCGGCGCCCCCGACCCGGCGACGCTCGGACGCCAGCTCCACTTCATTTACGACGGCGCCGGGCTGGCGGGCCGCATGGACCACCATGAGCCCGGCATCGCCCCTTCCGCCCGCGCCGCCGCCGAGGCGCTGCTCGACGCCGCATTGGCGCCAACGGGCCGGAGGCCGAAGAGACGCTGAATCGACGAGACGGGTCGCTTCGGGTGGAGACCCGAGGCCATCGCTTTCAGAGGAGGAGCCCCTGGCCGTTGCGTCCGGGGAGACACCGGCGACGACTCGTCCCTGTTGGACGCAGTGCACGCCCGCGCCCGTTCCACGGCGCGTCGAGGGGCTCGGCCGGGAGCATCGTCGCCCGACCCTTACCCGGTGGAAAAGGCGAGGTACTGGTGGACCGATCGCACCGCCGCCGAGCCCTCGCCCACGGCCGCCGCCACCCGCTTGGTGGATCCGGAGCGCACGTCACCTACGGCGAAGAGGCCGGGATAGCTGGTTTCGAACGGCAACGGAAGTCGCCCGGGCGTCTCCCAGCCCTCGTCGAGCCGATCGGAGGTGAGCGAAAGGTCGGTCAGCACAAAGCCTCCTTCATCGAGGGCGGCGCAGCCGGACAGCCAGGCGGAGGAGGGATCGGCGCCAATGAACGAGAACAATCCGGCGCATTCGACGACGGTTTCACCGTCGGGTCCCGCGAGACGCAGGGAGCGCAGGGTGTCGTCGCCTTCCAGGGCGACGACCGTCGTGCCCGCCCGGAGAGCGATGTGAGGATCCGCCTCGACGCGCTCGACCAGATAGCGCGACATGCTCTTGTTGAGGTCCGATCCGCGGATGACGAGCGTCACCGCACACCCGTTCTGGCTCAAGAAGATCGCCGCCTGCCCGGCGGAGTTGCCGCCACCGACGACGGTGACCGGTGCGATTCCGCACATGCGTGACTCCATCTCGGTGGCGGCGTAGTACACACCGTTTTCCTCGAAGTCGCTCAGACGGGATGCCTCCAGCCGGCGATAGGCGGCACCCGTCGCCGCGATCACGGCCCGCCCGGCGACATCGCTGCCGTCGCTCAGACGGACCACCAGATGACCGGCTTTCTCATGAAGGGACGCCGCGGTGCAGGGGACGGTGAGATTGGCTCCGAATTTCTCGGCCTGGATGACGGCTGCCTGAGTCAGGTCCGATCCGGAGATGCCCATGGGAAACCCGAGGTAGTTCTCGATCCGTGAGGTCGTCCCCGCCTGCCCGCCCGGCGCGGTCATGTCCACTCCGAGGGTGCTCAACCCTTCGGAGGCGCCGTACACCGCCGCGGCCAGACCGGCTGGACCGCCGCCCACGACGACCAGGTCGAAGCAGCGCTGGGGCAGGCGCTCGATAGTCAGGCCGAGGTAGCTCGCCAGCTCGCCGGGAGTTGGCCGCCGCAACACGGACCCGCTGACGATGACCACCGGCAGCTCGTTCGCCGCTATCCCGAACCCGCGTAGGACACCTTCCGCCTGCGAGTCACGGTCGGGGTCGAGCCACTCGTGCGGCACGCGGGTCCGGGCCAAGAACTCGCGCACCCGTAGCGATTCCGGTGAGAACTGCGATCCGATGACCCGGGTAGTCGGTGCCGCTTCCGTCTGGAGCAGGGCACGGCGAGCAACAAAGGCAGCCAGGATGGTGTTGCCCAGTTCCGGCTTCGTCGCCATCACCTGTCGCAGCCGGTCTCGGGAGATCACGATGACCTCGCCTGATTTGGCCACCCGTGCGGACACGAACACTCGCAGCCCGCTCAGCATGTTGAGCTCGCCGAGAAACCGCCCGGGTCCGTGATGCACGATGAGCTTCTCACCGCCGTCGACGGTCACGAAGATGTCGACCTCGGCGCTGACGAGGACGAAGAAGTCGTACGTGACATCGCCCTCCCGGTAGAGATACTCCCCCTCGCTCACCCGGCGTCGAGCGCCCAACTCAGCGATGAAGGCAACATCCGTGGTGTCCAGGGTCGGAAACGTCTCCGGCTCGATTGTCATGGTGCGGACTCTCCCTCCCCAGGAGGCTGCTCGGGATAACGGCCAGCGGCTGACACGTCTCAGCCAGAAATGTGAAGGCTGTCCACGGCGCTGATGATGTCACCGAACACGTCCCCGACGGGTTGCTCGCCGTTGATTTCGAGGAGGATGCCGCGGCCCGCATAGAAGGCGAGGAGCGGCTCCGTCTCGGTCTCGAACACCTCGAACCGGTGGGCTATGGCGATGTCATCGTCGTCCGTACGCCCTTCGTGGCCGGCGCGGGCTCGCAGCCGCTGGCGCAGCTCGTTCTGACCGACTTTGAGATAGACGACGGCCTGGAGCTCGACGTCCTCGATCTCTTGTGCCACGGAGTACGCCGCCTCGGCCTGGTGGATGGTCCTCGGGAAGCCGTCGAGCACGTAGCCACCGTGGCGAGCCGCCTCGAGAACCCGGATACGCATCATTTCGAACACAAGCTCGTCCGGTACGAGATCGCCGCGCCGCAAGTAGTCGGCTGCCAGCTTCCCTATCCTCGTGCCGCTGTTCACCTCGGCGCGCAACAAGGCTCCGCTCGACAGGTGGGCGATGCGGTAGTGAGCAGCCAACATCTCCGCTTGCGTGCCCTTTCCGGCACCCGGATAAGCCACCATCAAGAGCCGCATCGTGGCTCGGGAGCTTACCGCCGCCCTCCGGAACCACGATCGGGACATCACGGCCGTTGGCGCGCCGGGCAGACACCCGAGGCAGAGAGCGAGATCATCGAGGTCTACAGCTCGAGCAACCGCGGGAGGCAGGTTCTGCCGGATCCTCGTCGACGACGATCTTGGCCCGGCCGCCGCAGCCGTCGGCTTGGCGCAATGCGCTGGGGATGGCGCGGGTGAGGTAGACCGCCGCCGACCTCGCCTACCCGGGTTGACCACGAGGTCTTGTCGGGCATACCACTGATCGATGCGGGGGCTCGCCGCGAGCACGGAGGGCGCCAACGGCCCTGGCAGCGGCACGCTGCTCGCGGTTGACCCCGTCGACGCCGTCGTGGGTTATCCCTCCACCCGAGTCCACTCCGGATCGGACCTTCCAGCCACATAGCTTGCCACTGCGACGAGCATCGTAATGGCGAGCGCAAGGGCCAGCGGGAACACGATCCGCACGTGCAGAACGAGGACGGCGCCGATCAGCGCCCCGAGGAACATGGCCGCGATCGCGATCAGGCGTCGACCCGACTTGGAGCCTTGTCCTCCACCGAGAGCACTGTCGGCCCCGATCCCGGTGACGGTCATGGTGAGCACCGTGGTCGTCAAGTCGGGAACGGCCAGCTTGCGTACCGTGGCGTTCTGAGCACCCGTCGCCATGCTGAGGACGACGATGAGCGCATACCTGAGGGCGCTCTGGGGAGGATCCGAGCTCACGATGGCGAGCACGACGGCGATCGCCAAGAAGGCGGCCTGGAATGTCGACGCGGCGGCAAGATGCCGCCCCCGGTGATGGCCATACCTCGCGATCAATCGGCCGCCAACGACGGATCCGGCGCCGAAGGACGCCAGCGCGACGAGTGATGCGCCGATTGAGAAGCCGTGCGCACCCGCAACCGCAAACCCCAGGAACACGACATTGCCCGTCATGTTGGCCACGAAGACGTGACCCAGAACCAGATAGCTGAACGCATCGACGAGGCCGGTGACCAGTGTCATCGCAATGAAGAGCGGCGGCAACGGACCGAAGCGATCGGAACCCGGCACCAAGGTCTCCCGGACCTCAGTGAGGAAGGTGCTCATGTCGGGGCGCTCCTTTCGTGAAAGGTCAAGTCTGTCCGGTCGCTCAGCTCATGAGGACGGGGCCGGTCTCTCCGGAACGGATGCATCGCGAGAACCGCTGACGGGAGGGGTCGATGCTGCCCCTCCGAGACCTCGGCGGGCGGCGCTCACGTCGAGTCCGCTCGCGCCCGTGGCGACGAGGCCACGCCACCGCTCCGCGATGGCGTCGGCGACAGGGAGGACGCCGGGCCCGGCTTCGGCTCCGGCCAGGTCGAGGTCCTTCAGGGCCAGGTCGAGCGAGAAGTCTGCATGGTCGTCCTGCTCGAGCATCTTGTCGAGCTTCGCCAGCGCATACGGCGAGGCGAGGGGGTTCCCGCGCAGGGCGTCCATCAGCCGCGGGGCGGGAATCCCCAAGTGAGCGGCCAGCGCGGCGACCTCGGCGGCGCCCTCGACCTGGAAGGCCAGCCACGTGTTCAACGCGAGCTTCATGCGGCTGCCCACACCGGCAGGACCGAGCCAGAGGGTGGCCCGTCCCAGCACCGCGAAGACGGGATCGAGCAATTCGTCCGCGCCGGGCGGGCCCGACGCCAGGATGAGAAGCTGTCCCTTCTCCGCCGGGTCGCGACTACCCGACACCGGCGCGTCGACGAAGGTGACGTCGGGGCGGCGGGTGCGCGTCTCCATC
>DATNLP010000434.1:0-7295 GCA_035602795.1 Acidimicrobiales bacterium
GGTGACGGCGGGGCGGGGCGGCAGCGGGGGCAGAAGGCCCAGATCAGGCAGCCCAACGCCCCGGACCCCGACGCCCTGGTGCCCATCGTGAAGCAGCAGCACGAGAAGCTGGGTCGCAACGAACCTTGCTGGTGCGGGAGCGGCAAGAAGTACAAGTTGTGCCATGGCGCCGCCTGACGGGCGCTCCCCGTCAGCCGAGGAACCTCGC
Organism: Acidimicrobiales bacterium; assembly: GCA_035602795.1. Lineage (GTDB taxonomy): Bacteria > Actinomycetota > Acidimicrobiia > Acidimicrobiales > RAAP-2 > Bog-473. Next base: position 209 of record DATNLP010000434.1, read on the forward strand.
GACTTCACTTCCGAGCTCGAGGCGCTGGGGGATCGGCTGGGCGAGGCGGAGCGCTACCTGGGACTGGACAAACTGGAGGCCCGCCGGGCGGAGTTGGAGGCCGAGGTGGGGCGGCCCGACCTGTGGGACGACGCCGACCACGCCCGGGAGGTCACCAAGGAGCTGGGCCGGGTGGCGGCGGACCTCGACCAGCTGGGTGAGCTGCAAACCGCACTGGGGGACGCCCGGGCGCTGCTGGAGCTGACGGAGGAGTCGACGGCGGCCGGCACGCGCGACGTCGCGTTGGAAGCAGAGCTGGTCGAGACGGTCGACGCGCTGGGCGTGCGACTGGGCGCGCTCGAGCTGCAGTCGCTGTTCTCCGGGGAGTACGACGAGCTCGACGCGGTGTGCGAGGTGCACGCGGGCGCCGGCGGCACCGACGCGCAGGACTGGACCGAGATGCTGCTGCGCATGTACCAACGCTGGGCCGAGCGGCGCGGCTTCAGTGTCGAGGTGGACGAGGCCACGGAGGGCCAGGAGGCCGGGCTGCTGTCGGCCACGTTCATTGTGCACGGGCGCTTCGCTTACGGCCTGTTGGCCACCGAGCGGGGCGTGCACCGGCTGGTGCGCATGTCGCCCTTCGACTCCCAGCACCGGCGCCAGACCTCGTTCGCCTCCATGGACGTGACGCCGTTCTTGGAGGACGTGTCGAGTGAGGTGGAGATCGACGAGAAGGACCTGCGCATCGACACCTACCGCTCCTCGGGCGCCGGCGGCCAGCACGTCAACAAGACGGACTCGGCCGTCAGGTTGACCCACCTGCCGACGGGAATTGTGGTGTCGTGCCAGAACGAGCGCTCGCAGCACCAGAACAAGGCCAAGGCGCTGCAGATCCTCGGGGCCAAGCTGGCCGACCGCGCCCGCATGGAACGGCGGGCCGAGCTCGACGCGCTGAGCGGGGAACGGGTCGACAACGCCTGGGGCAACCAGATCCGCTCCTACGTCATGGCGCCCTACCAGTTGGTCAAGGACCTGCGGACGGGGTACGAGACCGGCAATGTGGAGGCCGTGCTCGACGGGGACCTCGACGCGTTCATGGAGGCGGAGCTGCGCAGGCAGCGGGAGACCGGCGCGGCGTAGCGACGGCGACGGGGTGGGGCGACGGTGTGGGTGAGCGTCGGTGCCTCGGGTCGCCGGTTGCAGGACGGAGGCACCGTGGGGACCCGTGACCTGCGTCGGAGCCGATGACCCGCAACCGCAACGTCGGGACACTAGGATCGTGCAGGTTCGTCGCTGGGAAGACGGCGACCAACACCATTTTGCATGATCCGTTTCGAGAACGTCACCAAGACCTACAAGGGCTCGACCGTCGCGCTCCGCGACATCACCGTGGAGATCGAGAAGGGCGAGTTCGTCTTTCTGGTCGGCGCGTCCGGCTCGGGTAAGACGACGTTCATCCGCCTGCTGCTGCGGGAGGAGCTGCCGAACACGGGCCAGATCCTCGAGGCCGGCCGCAACATCGTCGAGTTGCCCAAATGGCGGGTGCCCTACCTGCGGCGCAACATCGGATGCGTCTTCCAGGACTTCCGGCTCCTGCCCAACAAGACGGTCTTCGAGAACGTGGCCTTCGCCCTCGAAGTGATCGGACGTCCCCGCCACGTCGTGGCGAACCAGGTGCCCCAGGTGCTCGACCTGGTGGGGCTGGCGAACAAGCGCGACAACCTGCCGGGCGAGCTCTCCGGTGGTGAGCAGCAGCGCGTGGCGGTGGCGCGGGCGTTCGTCAACCGCCCGCTGATCCTCCTGGCCGACGAGCCGACGGGGAACCTCGACCCGCAGACGAGTCAGGGCATCATGCAGCTGCTCGACCGCATCAACCGCACTGGCACCACGGTCGTGGTGGCGACGCACGACGAGGTGTTGGTCGACAAGATGCGCCGGCGCGTCATTGAGCTGAGCAACGGCACCATGGTGCGCGACCAGGCGCGTGGGGTGTACGGCTTCGACGGCTCGGGACAGCAGGCGGCTGAGGTGGCCGCGGGCGGCATGGGCTAACAGTGGCGGTATCTGTCGACTACGTCGTCCGCGAGACGGCGTCGAACTTGTGGCGCAACCGGTTGATGACGGTGGCCGCCATCCTGACCGTCGCCGTCTCGCTCTCGCTGGTGGGCGCCGCCCTGCTCCTCCGCCAGGGGTCGGCCAACGCCACCGGGACCCTCGAGCGGGGCACCCAGGTCACCGTCTGGATGGAGCCCAACGCCAACGCGCAGGAGATCAAGGCCGTCGGCACGGAGCTGGCCCAGCTCAATTACGTGGCCCAGCCCTGCCAGTACTGGAACAAGGCCCGCAACTTCGCCGAGGCCCGCCACCTGCTCTCTTCCGACGTCTTCCAGGCCACGACCGAGTCCGAGATGCCGACTTCCTACTGGTGCACCCCGGTTGCACTGACCGACGCCGCCCAGGTGGTCCGGACCTTCTCCGGCACGGCCGGCGTGCAGACGGTCACTGAGCCGCAGCAGACGATCAAGAACGAGGAGACGTTCATCAACATCTCGAAGTGGGTCTGCGTGGCGGTGGCCATCATCCTGATCGTGTCGGCGGCGGTCCTCATCCTCAACACGATCCGCATGGCCATCTTCGCCCGGCGCCGCGAGGTGTCGGTGATGAAGCTCGTGGGCGCGACCAACTGGTTCATCCGGGTGCCGTTCATGTCCGAAGGCATGCTGCAGGGGCTCTTCGGCTCGGTGCTGGCCGCGCTCGTCGTCTGGGGCGTGGCCCTCTTCATCAACCATGCCGGCGGCGGGAGCAACGACAACCTCCTGACCGCCATGCGCATGAGCTCGTCCGAGATCCTGGTCACCAACGTCGTCGTCGTGATCATCGGCATGGGCATCGGGTCGCTCGGCTCGGCCATCGCCATCCGTCGCTTCCTCGACGTCTAGACGTCGAGTCGTCGAGTCGTCGCGGGTCGGGACGTCGCATGGCGGTGCCCCTCGACGGCGCCCACGGAGACGCTGGCACGCCGACTCGCCGTCCGTCAGTTCGGGCCGCCGGTGTCGCGCGGTGTGCACACGTAGCGTTGGTAGAGGTTCCCGTTGTCACGGAACGTCCCGGCCCGCGTGTGCACCACCGCGCAGTGGGCCTCCGTCCAGACCATGTCGGGGTTGCGGGTGTGCGGGCGCACGGACACCGCCACACGTGAGATGCGCCCGTCGCGCACATAGACGATGAAGGCGGCGAGCGGTGTGCTCGGCACCTGCCCGCTGAAGCCGCCGACGGGGAGGAACTCGCGCCCGGTGGCCAGGACGAAGGTGCTCACCTGGGCCGAGGTCTCCCAGGTGTCGGCGGCCTGCGTGGGCGGGCTGGTCCGGGCGAAGGCGGCAATGGCGGGCCAGGTGGTCACGTTGCGCTGCCAGCCCGTCTGCTCCGCGGCCGTCGCCGCCGCCGGCTGGTAAGGCGAGTCGAACGGGCCCAGTTCGGCCGCCACCGAGGTGGCCGAGGCCCACACGGCACCGAGCAGCAGCGCCCCCGCGCCCAGCGCCAGTCCGTAGCGACGCTCCCAGTCCCGCCGCCCGGAGCGGAGCGAGCGCGCCAACACGACGAGGGTGGTGAAGGTGGCCAGCGCGCTGGTGGCGACGATCCACGGCCTCACACCGGCGCCGTCCGGGACCAGGTACACCGCGTAGGCCACGCCGGCGGCGACGGTCGCCATCAGGATGACGGGGACGACCGCCGACTCCTCGCGCCGGCGCCAGGCCAGGGCGAGGCCGAGGCCGCACAGTGCGGCCATGGGCGGCGCCAGCGCGGCCAGGTAGTAGGCGTTGAGGAATTGGGACGACGCGAAGAAGCACCAGGTGAGGACGAGCCATACCCCCCAGAAAAGGGCGGCGGCGCGCCAGGGGTCGGTGCGGGACTTGTTACGCCGGGCCAGGACGAGGGCGACCAGGGCGACCAGGGCCGGGAGGAACAGCCAGGCGGCGTCGCGCCCCAACAGGCCGTTGAGGAAGCGGCCGGGCCCCGTGCCGAGCGAGACCGTCTCCGCCCCGCCGGTCGAGGTGGAGGTCACCGAGACGGGTGGCTTCGTGCAGCCGGGCTGGTCCAGGGTGTTGCCCGTCAGGCGGTCGGCGCCGTTGTAGAGGAAGACCTGGCTGAACACCGAGTTGTCGCAGCTGCCGTCGACGTAGGGCCGGTCGTGCGCCGGCACCAGGGTGATGACGCACATCCAGCTGAGCGACACGACGACGGCGACCAGGAGAGAGAGCGCCACGTGCCCGAAGCGCCGCACGAGGCCGACGGCCGGGGCGGCCAGCAGGTAGGCCAGGTAGAGGGCGGGCAGGACGAGCCAGGCCTGGAGCATCTTGGCCTGGAAAGCCAGTCCGACCCAGCCGCCGGCGAGGACCAGTGCGCCCGGGCGGCCCGAGAGGTAGGCGCTGGTGGCGGCGTCGGCGGCCAGGACGAGCAACAGGACCAGCAGCGAGTCCGAGATGTTGCCCCGGTTCAACAAGATCGTGACCGGCGTGGCCGCCAGCGCGACGGCCGCGGTGAGTCCCGCCCCGGCCCCACCCACCCGGCGTACCACGCGGTAGAGGACGAGCACGGTGAGCGTGCCCTCGATCGCGCTCGGCAGGACGTAGGCCCAGAGGTGGAAGCCGAACACCCGCAGCGACAGCGCCTGCAGCCAGAAGGCGCCGGGCAGCTTGTCCACCGAGACGGTGCCCCAGGGGTCGAAGGAGCCGAAGAAGAAGTCGTGCCAGTTCTGCGACATGCTGCGCACGGCACCGCCGTAGAAGGTCTCGAGCGAGGCGTGGGCCATGCCCCAGCAGTACGACAGGGCCGCCAGCGCCGCGACGACGAGGAGCGCCGGCCGGGCCCAGGGCGGTTGATCCGGTGGCGAGCGCCAGAGCTGCCAACGGGCACGGGCACGGGCGTAGGTGTGGGCAGGCGGATCGGCGCCGGCGCCGGCGCCGGCCTCGCCGTCCGTCACGCCGGGAGTCGTCCCCCCGACGGCTACCCCCATAGGGGCAATTTAGGCGGCGGGGCCCGCCGGGCCGGGGTCAATACAGGTGGTGCTGGTGTTGGAGGAGGGTCTTGAGCGCGATCATGATGAGCCCGAGCAGGCCGGCGGTCGCTGTCACCAGGAGGAGCTTGAGCCCGGTGAGCCCGGCCTCCCTCCCGGCGGCATGGCCGTGGTAGATGAGCAGCAGGACCGTCACGAAGATCGCCACGGCGGCGGCGTGGAATGCCGTCAGCCCGCACAGCCGGCCGATGAAGAGCACCACCAGCGGTATCAACGACGACGTCACCATGGGGAAGGACGCTCGCATGGAGCGACCGATCTCGGCCTTCGAAGGGAGCTGGCCGGAGTGCGTGTGCTCACCCAGCAGCACGGCGTACTGCTCGGCGAGCCAGTACACCGTCACCGTCACGAAGACGGTGGCCTCCAGGGCGACCGTGCTCAGTGCGTTGCCGCCGGCGGCCAGGACGGCCGCCGTGATGATCGTCCCGTAGATCGCAGCGGAGCGCTGGCGGCCGAGGAGGTGGTCGGTCGCGGCGTTGGCACCGTCGGGCACCGACGCATGCGCACCGTCGTCGGCGTCGGCGTCGGCGTCGGCGCCCGTGTCGTTGTCGTTGTCGTTCTCAGTGTCGGTCACGACCCCGGGCGGCGCGGCGCGGCCCGGGTCGGAGGTACGGGCCTGGCCGGCATGGCCGCACACTAGCGGTGGGGTCGCGCCGGCCCCGTGGAGCGCGGGCCGACAGCGCGGGCCGCCGGCGGCGGGAGAAGCCCTCCAGACGGTGCACGGCTCCCGGTCTGTACCGTCTCCGTCTTATGGCCACGCCATCACTTGAAGTACGCTTCAAGTCGGTGGAGGGCCTGCTCGATATCGGCGAGGTCTCCGCCCGTTCGGGCCTGGCGGCGTCGGCGCTCCGCTTCTACGAGCGGGAGCAGATCATCGTCAGCGCCGACCGCAAGGGCCTGCGCCGCCAGTTCCGGCCCGACGTGCTCACGACCCTCGCCGTGGTGTCCATGTGCCGGAGGGCCGGGTTCACGCTCGATGAGATCAAGGCGTTGCTGGCCATCAGCGGCCGGCCGGCGTGGAAGGCGTTCGCTGCGGCGAAACGCGACGAGCTGCGGGCCCAGTCGGCCCGCCTGAGCGCCGTGGCCGACCGACTCGACCACGCCCTCGGCTGCCCGAGCCGCAGCGTGTTCGACTGCGAGCACTTCACGGCGGCGTTCGACGAGACGCCGCCTCCGCCGCACCGAGGCAGGCGGCGCCCGGCGGCGGCCCATGGCCGGTAGCAACGGCGCGCGGCCCGACCGCTCGCAGTCCCGCTTTCTCTGCAACGGAGCGCGCAAGCTGTCGCTGCTCTGCTTCGTGATTGCCTTCGCCGCTCTCGTCATCGGCGGAGGCTTCGCCGAGATCAGCGCCAACGGCGCCCCGACGTCCCTCGAGACGGCGGTCGTGCGCTACATCATCCTGGCCGGCGTCGTCGTGGGGGCGATCGCCTATGTGATCGGTGGCAGGATCCAGGCTGGCCGCCGCCTCTGATCGCCCCCGGACGGTGCGGCGGGCTCCCATCGGCCAGACTGTCGCCGTGGGAAGCGCCGGGGACAAGCCGAGGAAGCCTCGGCGCCGCCTGAGCAAGGTGCCCAAATACGAGGACCCAACACGTTCCCCGGCGGCGGCCTGACCGGGAGCAGCAACGCGGGCTTTGGGTCGCGTTACGGGCACTCGGCCGACCACCACGGCCGCAACGAGCCGGGGCGCTTCGGCTCCTTCGTCCTGCGCATGTTGGGGCTCAAGCAGAAGCCCTGACGTCCGTCCCGTCGTTCTGACCCGCCCCCGAGCCCGACAACCCCGCGCCGGCCGCCAAGAAAAATCTTCGCCCGGCAAGGTTCCCGGCAAGGTTCCCGGCAAGTCGCATCGCGCAGGCTGCATCCGCGCCTGTCGGACGAGGGGCGCGCGACGAAAGCGAGGAACCACATGAACACGACCACCATCACCGGCAACCTGACTCGGGAGCCGGAGATCCGCTACCTCCGGGATGGGCAGGCGACCGCTCAGCTCGGCGTGGCCGTCAATCGGCGCTGGCAGGACCGCACGACCCAGGA
>DATNLP010000559.1:0-8078 GCA_035602795.1 Acidimicrobiales bacterium
CGGAGTTGGCCTGGGCGGCCAGCGGGAGGGCGACGCGCAGCTCCTCGGCGGCCTGGGCCTGGAGCACGGCCACGGTGGCCGGCGGCGTGCCGACCACCACCGAGCGCTCGTAGTCCAGCACCGACCGGTGCACGTGGACGCAGGCCTGCTGGGCCAGCGCCTGCCCGTCGGCGGCGGAGCTGCAGGCGCTCAGCCCGAGGGCGCAGGCCACGACCGCCGCCACCCCGAGGACCCGACCTCCGCGGAGGCGGCGGGCCCGCGGCACGTCAGGCCAGCCAGCCTTCCGCGGACTCGAGCAGGAAGCGGCTGACGGCCAGGGCGCGGTCGAAGACGTCGCACAGGAGCTCCTCCCCGCTGAGCACCCGGGCCAGGGACACCGGATGGCGGGCCACGATGCTGAGGCGACGCTCCGAGCCGTCCGTGGCGTTGGCGAAGGAGTCGATGGCCGAGACCTCGAGGGGGAGCTCGATGCCGCCCACGCCGGCCAAGTCGATGGCCAGCCGGAGCAGGTCGGGCCCGCTCGGAAGCGGCGGCAGGGCCCACGTGAAGGTCAGCGGGAAGTGGAACTCGTCGGGCGGCTCCTCCTCCTCGGAGAGCAGCACGACGGCGTCCTCGAAGGACAAGAGGACACGGGGGTCGACGTCGAGGGCCAGGTGGAGGTCGAGCGGGCCGCCGCACCCCTCCTCGGGGTGCAGGTCCACCTCCCAGACCTGGCGCAGAGAGTAGGTCTCGACGAAGTGCCGCTCGTCGTGCACGTGGAACCCGTGGTCGACGGAGTGATCCTTGAGGTCGGCCACGTAGCCGGCGACGTCTATGGCTGCCACAACCTCGGGAGCCTATCGACCCGGGGGACCGAGGTGGCATGGCCCAGGCCGGTAGGGTTCGCAACCCGTGGATGACGATCGCCTGCTCGAGGTGCTGGACGACGCCTGCAGGGAAGTGCGCCGGGCGTTGGACGGGTTGGACGACTGGGGCCCGGCCGGGACGCGCCCCGGGCAGTACCGCCTCGACCTGGCGGCGGACGAGGCCGCGCTGGCCGTGCTGCACGGTGCCGGCCTGGCCGTGCTGTCGGAGGAGTCGGGCCGGACGGGCGAGGGGCGGGCGGGCCTGCTGGCCGTGGTGGACCCGGTCGACGGCTCGACGAACGCCCACCGGGGTGTGCCGTTCTTCTCGACCAGCGTCTGCGTACTCGACGCCGAGGGCCCCCGGGTGGGCGTGGTGGTCAACCAGGCCACCGGGATGCGGTACGCCGCGGTGCGGGGCGGGGGTGCCGAACGCGATGGCCGGTCCCTCGGGTCGTCGGGGTGCGAGGACCTGGGGGCGGCGATCGTGGGGATTTCGGGGTTCCCGGGCCGCCACCCGGGCTGGGCGCAGTTCCGGGCGCTCGGGGCGGCCTCGCTGGAGTGCTGCGCCGTGGCCGAGGGCTCCCTCGACGCCTACCTCGTCGTCGGCGGCAGCACCCTGTACGGGTGGGACTATTTGGCCGGCCTCCTGATCTGCCGGGAGGCGGGCGCGACGGAGGGGGAGCGAGCCGGAAAGGATCTGGTCGTGCGCGACGCCACGCCCCGCCGGCCCATCGTCGCGGCAACGGCCATGCTGGTGCAGCAACTGCTAAAGGAGGACGGGTTATGACCGACGGCGAGGGCGCGCTGCGGGCGCGCAAGACGTGGCGGACGCTCGAGCCGTTGCACGGCATGATCTACTTCGTGCCCGAGGCGGCCGAGGCTTACGAGCGCCTGGGCATCACGGGACGGTCGGGCTACTTCGCATCGCGCGCCGCGCCCATGGGGGCCGTCCCGGCCGACGTCGTCATCTCGACGTTCTACAACTTCAACCCGGACCTGGTCCGTACGGCCATCCCCGAGTCCTGGGAGAAGGCATCGCCCGGGGAGCTGGTGGCAGCGCGGTTCGGCGCGGTGGACGCGGCGTTCCGGCGCCTGTTGGGCGACGAGGTGGTGCGCTCGGCGGAGATGCGGCGCGCCGCCGACCTGGCCCGGGTGGCGGCCGAGGAGGCGGGTCGCCACATAGAGGGACGGCCGCTGGCGGCGGGGCACTGCGACCTGGATTGGCCCGACGAGCCGCACCTGGCGCTGTGGCACGCGCAGTCCATCCTGCGCGAGTTCCGGGGCGACGGCCACGTCGCGCTGCTCGTGGTGCACGGGCTGTCGGGGCTGGAGGCGCTGGTGACGCACGCGGCGTCGGGGGACGTGCCGGCGCACCTGCTGCGGGCCACCCGGGCCTGGTCCGAGGAGGCCTGGGACGGGGCGGTCGTCGCCCTGCGGGGGCGGGGCTGGCTCGAGGTGGGAGACGAGCTGCGTCTCACCGAGAGCGGCGAGGCGAAGCGGGGGGCCATTGAGGACGGCACGGACCGACTGGCGGTGGCGCCCTACGACGCCCTGGGCGAGGAACGCTGCGCCGAGCTGCGCGGGCTGGCCCGGCCCTGGAGCAAGGCGTTCGCCGAGGTGCTCCTCCGCTGAGGCGCGGGACGGCGGCGGGACTCCGAGCTTTCAGGCGAACGTCCGACGCACAAGGCCCTGAGGCGAACCGTTCCAGGAGGTGAAGGCGCCATCGCAGAGGGTCGGCGGACGGCGATGGCTGGCGGTTGTCTCGTGCCTGGCCGCCCTCTGTCTGGCCGGTTGCAGCCAGTCGAAGGCCGGGAACGATCGACCTGCGGCGAGTGACACTCAGGCCAGCACGGCGACGACGACCGGGGCCGGTAATTCCACCACCACGGCGCCCGCCACCACGAGCACGGCGGTGTCGTCCGGGTTGTCACTCCTGGTCGAGCCACAGGCTGGCATGACCCCCATCTACGACTTCATGACTTCGGCCCGACGGAGCCTCGACCTGACCATGTACGAACTATCAGACCCGAGGGCGGAGCAGATCCTGGTCGCCGACCACGACCGGGGGGTCCGGGTGCGGGTCCTCCTCGACCGTGACTACAGCGGAGCATCGGTCAATCAGGCTGCGTACTCGACGCTGTCGACCGCGGGCGTCCCCGTCGCATGGGCGAACGACTCCGAGATCTTCCACCAGAAGACGATCACGGTCGATGACGCCGAGTCCGCCGTCATGACCGGGAACCTCACGCCCCAGTATTACGCCACGACGCGAGACCTCGTGGTCATGGACAGCCAAGCCGCCGACGTGGCCGCCATTGAGAGCGTCTTCGATTCGGACTGGTCGGGGGCCGCGCCTTCACCGGGACCAGCGGGGGCGGATCTGGTGTGGAGCCCGGGCTCTGCATCGCAGATCATCGCCCTCATCGGGTCAGCGACGCACAGCGTCGTGGTGGAAAACGAGGAGATGGACTCGACCGCCATTGAGGGCGCTTTGGACGCCGACGCGCAGCGGGGAGTGAGCGTCACCGTCATCATGACGTCGGACTCCGAATGGGACGCGGCCTTTTCCCAGCTCGAATCCGCCGGGGTCCACGTTCTGTTGTACCCCGACACGGCGTCGGCGCTGTACATCCACGCCAAGGTCGTCGATGTGGACGCCGCCAGGGCCTTCATAGGTTCGGAGAATTTCTCGACGGCGAGCCTCGACTACAACCGGGAGCTCGGCGTGCTCACGTCGTCCGCCAGCGTCATCGGGCCATTGAACAGCACGCTGCTCAGCGACGCCACAGGCGGTCAACCCCAGGGGACGTCCGTCGCCCCGACACCGACACCGACCACGAACCCGGCGGCGGCCCAGCCATCGCCCGCCACGACAAGCCCGGCTGTTTGCTACCCGATTGACGACGAAGGTGGCTGCTACGAGCCGGGCGAATACTGCCGCGACGATGATCACGGAATGACCGGTCGAGCGGGGAACGGATTGACCATCACCTGCGAATACGACAACGGCTGGTACTGGGAACCCTGATGAGGTTGACCGGGGACGAAGCCATAGTGGCTGATCCCGATCGAACCACGACCGATCTCTGACGTTTCGTCCCCTCGATAGCGGCCGGTTTCTATGCCAAGGTGGAGCGGTCGTCGCTCCACACGGCGATCAAGAGGCGATCCCAGACGGGAGTAAAGCGATGAGAGGCACGACAGGCACAAGAGGGAACAACTCCTATTTCTTCCGACGCACTGGATCAATGGCGGCGACTCGACGAGCAGCAGCGCCCATTGGCGCCCTCACACTGCTGTTTGGTGTGGCGCTGAGCGTTCTCACGCTCAGCTCCGCCCCAGCAGGGGCGTCGTCGTCGACCGTGCCTCACGTCACGACCACGGTTTTCAACTCCTCGACGCCCGGCTCAGCGGTCACCTCAGCGTCGACGACATCTCACGGCTTCTGGCTGGTCGGAAATGACGGTGGCATCTTCACCTTTGGCTCGGCCCAGTTCTTCGGCTCGATGGGCGGCACCGTCCTGCAGAGACCGGTCGTCGGCATCGTGGCGACCAAGGACGACGGGGGCTACTGGCTCGACGCCTCCGACGGCGGCATCTTCAGCTTTGGCGACACCACATTCTACGGTTCCATTCCCGGTCTTGGCCTGCATCCGGCGGGCTCGGGTTTGCCCAGCAGCCTCAACGCCCCCATTGTGGGCATGGTGCCCTCCAACGACGATGGCGGCTACTTCATGGTGGCCTCCGACGGAGGGGTCTTCGCCTTCGGCGACGCCCAGTTCGAGGGCTCGTGCCCCGGTATCGGAGGTTGCTCCGGTGCGGCGGTTGCCGTCATGCCCGACGCCAGCGGAAACGGTTACTGGCTGGTGACGCAGACGGGGAACGTCTACACCTTCGGTGACGCCACCTATTACGGCGCCCCAGGAAACAACGGGTCCCCGGTGACCTCGGCCGTGAGGACTCCCGACGGTCGTGGGTATTGGATCCTCAACGCCAACGGCACTGTGACCAACTTCGGCGATGCAGCGAACTTCGGGCCTGCGCCGGGCACCTTCGGAGGCTTGAACCCGGCCACGGCCATCTTCACCACATCAGACGGTGGTGGTTATTGGATCGCAGCGGCCAACGGGGAGGTGAACCAGCTCGGTGATGCACCCGACCTTGGAGACATGTCTGGTACGCACCTCAATGGCTACATCATCGCCGCCACGGGGTTTTAGAGTCTTCAAACGTGTGCCGACGATTACGAAGAGGGATGAAGCAAATCCTCTGACGGCGCCGGTGTAGCTCTCAACGGTCTTCGGCGACGTGTTGGCGGCCGCGGAGCGACAGCTCAGAGATGCGGACGAGCAATCCAATGTCCGAGGGACTTGTGACCGCGCCCCGGGTACGCCGAAATACCGCTGAGCGAGGGCACGCTGGTCCCGCTCACCCTCTCATCGGTGGTGTGCACGCGGTCTGCCCGTGCCGATCTTGCTGGTGGTCCACATGCAGCGCCGGGCCTCGTCGGACCACGGCAACCATGGCAAACCGTCTGCTCTCGTAGCATTTGCGCCGAGCCACGGCTGGAACGAGCATGACGAAAAGAGCAGGTAGAATTGTCTTTTCCGGGCGCTTAGCTCAGTTGGTTAGAGCAGCTGGCTTACAACCAGCAGGTCATCGGTTCGAGTCCGGTAGCGCCCACACGGGTTTTGGACCGGAAGGTCTAGGGGAGGTCAGCCGTGGTTGTGCTTGTGCTTTTTTTTGGAACAACTCCGAGTAATGGACTCGCAATCCAGAGCTCAAGGTTGTTGCCGGAGAGGTTGGCGTCCTGGAGGTCCTTTACGGGGCCGATCAGCCAGTGCCTTAGGGTCTCGGCCGCTCGACGCCCGCTCGGGCCGTAGAAGATCTCCGAAGGCCGGCCGCCTGTGATCAGCCTCGGTGCGGTGCCAACACTACTGATGGGAAATCCAACGTTGACGAGACGTAGGTATGTCGCGATGGGGCGTTCGTCCGATCCGTCGGCGTTGAGTACCTCAACCGTCACCGAGGAGGTGGGTGGCAACGAGGTGGCGCTGGTAGCTGGGATCGATGTCTTCCCTGAGTGCTCGGTGGGTGTGGATGCGCGAGGGGAAGTTGGCGGGCGGTGGGGGAGGACGAGAAGGACGAGCAAAACGAGCGCCACCGCTGCAGCGACAACACCAGCGCCAGTGGCCCAGCCGAAAGGGAACCTGACGCGGAGGGGTCGACCCTCCGCGCTCTGCTCTGGTAGAGCGGCGCCTCCGCCCTCACGAATGAATTCTTTCGCCACTTCCTCGGGAGGGAGCAAACGCCCAGGATCCGTGCCACGGTCATCCTCTGCAACACCAGCACCAGCCGCCCGGCCGAAAGGGATCCTGACGAGGCAGGCCGGACCCTCCCCGTCTTGCTCCGGTGGAGCGCCGCCCGCCCGGGATGGCCTCGCCCACCATGCCGCGTCCACCACGCGGTCCGCCGACTGCTGTTCGCGGCTCATGGTCGCCTCGCCCTCAGGAATGAACTCTCTCGCCACTTCCGCGGGAGAGAGCAAACGCCTAGGATTCGTTCTACCATCATCCTCTGCCGGAAGTTCCACCGTCTCCACATCGCTTTCCGGTTGAGTCGAAGTCCGAGTCTGAGACTATTGACGGCGGCGGGCCAACCCAAATTGGATACGCCTGTGGAGTACTCAACTGGTCAGACTTCTGGTGTACTCGGTTGTCGACGCCAGCCGAGGAAACACGAGGTGGCGGACATGGGGCGGTCGAGCCACGTGCCGATGTCCCGTGCATGGGGTCAGCTCGTCTTTGGGAGAGGCGCACGACCTATTTCGGGGCACTCGGGCGGCTGCGAAGATCCCCCTTCACGCTCCCAAAGGTAATCGGACCTATTCTTCCAGAGGGGGACCGAAGCTGCGAACCGGCGACCGGTACGACGTCAAGCCGTCGTGGCGCCCTCGTTGACCAGCTGCAGCCGCTCGACCGCCTCGATGTAGTCCTCGACCATGCCGAGCACCACGTCACGGGCCCGCCGCACCGAGGTGCCCCCCCTGCCGCCCCGGGCTGGTCGCCCCTTGGTGGGGCTCCCGCCCTGCTTCCCGCCGGCCTCCCGGCCTTCGCCCTCCTGCCCGCCCTCCGGCCGTCCCTCCCTCCTTCCGCTTCTTTTGTGTCACACGGATTTGGCCGAGAAGGTGTGAGAGTTCGGTAGGTCTGTCGCACTCTGGCTCCGGCACCTCCTTCGCACTGTTCGGCCCGGCTCCGGCTCCTGGGCGACACTGGCTCCGGTACCTCTGTCCCACCCGCACCATTGCTCGAGCGGCCCGTTTGACCTTGGCTGGGTGGTTCCCCCAAGCCAGGAGGGTGCCATGGCACGAGCGGAAGCCGGTCTCGTGCCGCTGCAGTGTGGTTGCACGTTGCGAACGGATCGCACGTGGGCAGATCGGGGCCTGCCCACTTACCCGCCGGGACCGTGTCATGTCAGTTCGTCGAGGAATGATCGTGCCGCTGACGTCGAGGCGAGCTCGACCACGTTCAGCCGGTCGCGGAACCGGTCGATGGCCCGATCCAGTCGTGGCCGACTGTCGGTTGGATAGCGCCAGACCCACTGCAGCAACTCGAGGTCGAGGTGCTCGGGGCAACCCTTGGCTTGAATTTCTCGTCCACGATGGCGAAGGCTTCTCTTCAAGGCACGCAGCGCGCAGCGCCACCTTGGCAATGTCAGCACGATCACCGTGTCGGCTCTGGAAAGCCGGACATCGAGAGTGCCCCCGTAGTTGCCGTCCGCGATCCAGTTGTCGCCCGACAGCAGGCCACCTTGAAGGTCTGCCCACGCCTCCCGCGGCGTTGGAACCCAGCCGGGTTTCCAAAAGTGCTCATCGAGATGGATGACCGGGATGCGTGTTCGTTCGTCGCCCAAGCTCGTCCGCAAACGTTGACTTCCCGACGCCTCCGGATCCCACGATGGCCACCCGTTTCACCCTTCAAGTGTGGCTGATGGGATGGCTCCGAAAGGCAAGTCAAGCGGGCTCGCCGCGCCCCATGTGAGACAACCGCCGAGTGCAGCAGCTCCCGGCATCATCGGGGAGAAGGAACCTCGACAGACTCGGTCTCCCCGGCTCAGCGGGACGGGGTCGACGGCGTTCTAAGCCTCGATCCACCGAATAACGACCTGAACTGACACCCGCGCATCCGCGGAAAGTGCCCCCCGAACTGGGAAGCTGACAGTCACCACAACACA
>DATNLP010000442.1:0-3002 GCA_035602795.1 Acidimicrobiales bacterium
TCGCTGTAACGAGAAGCATCCGCAGGGTTCGCCCCGTCGCCTGAACGGGACCCGGCGCTGAGACGGAGGTCGTTGTCATGTCGATTCCTTTCGCTAACCACGGGTCCGGATCAGCGGTCCCGGTCGGCCGGAACGCCGGCCTGCACCTCAGGATGTGCTCTTGGCCTGGTCCCGGCATCGGGAGATCTCCTTAGATTCCCTCGCGGCCTCTCTGTATTTGGAACTGACCTTCGTCGTCTAGGCGTTCCGGAAGGCGTCGAGGGAGCGCACGGCACGGCCGAATCAAGCGCGTTCGTGCTCCAGACTGACCGGAGCTGGCCTCTCGGATACGCCCGGCGAACCAGCCTCGAACGGCAGCCGCAAAGCCTGTCCAGGGATGTGCCCGGACCGAATGCCCCGGCCTGCCCCGACCATCCAGCGTCGGCGCCCCGAGCGGCCCGGATGACCTTCCACCGCTGAGCCCCGGGTCGCCAGAGTCAGAAGCGCGCCAGCAGCGCGGTCAGGGCTTAAGGATCTCCGGTAGCCCCCCGCCTTAGGGCATCTCGTCACAGCTCTCTGCCGCTGCTCAGGCCGGGTAGACGAAGATGCAGAAGGGGTGCCGTCGGGGTCGGCGTAGACGTAGATGGGCTCGTCCGGGTCGTCGGATTGGTCGAGCAGCAGGCGCGCCCCGAGGTCGAGGGCGCGTGCGTGCTGGACCGCCAGGGCGTCGGTGGAGGTCACGGTGAAATCCAGGTGGAGCTGCTGGGGGACGTCCGTCCCGGGCCAGGTGGAGGCCGGAAGCTCCTCGACCTGCTGGAAGGCCAGCATGGGGCCGCCCGCGCCCGGCCGGAGCATGAGCCAGCTGCGGCCGTTCGGGTCGTCCCGGCCCGCCGGCGGTATCTCGTCGCCGGCCTGGTACTCATAGCCCAGGAGCTGGCGGTAGAACTCGGCCAGCGCACGGGCGTCGGTGGTGTCGAGGACCACCGAACGCCACCCGGGTCGGGCGTCGCCGCTCATGCCCTCATTCAACCCGGACGAGGGCGTCCCGTCGACCAGGCCTGCCCCACCACGCCCGCTCGACCACGCCAACTCGACCGGGCCCGGCCGCTCAGCCGGGCAGCGAGCGGGCGGCCCGCCCCAGCAGGTACGGGATGGCCCGGTGGTGCACGACGGACGTCACGGCCCAGACGGGGCGCGCCACCGGCCGCTCGAACCGCACCAGCGTCACCCAGGTGACCGACGACTCGTCGACGACGACCACGTTCCGTGCCCGCAGCAGGCGCGACTCCGCCCCGAGCGTGACGGCGTCGGGTCCGACGTCGCTCGTCGACCAACCCAACACCGAGCCCGGCGACGGCCGCCGCCCGAGTCGCAGCCCGAGGCCCACCCGCCAGCCGAAGACGAGGACCGGGCGCAGGAGGGCCGGCGCGTCCTCGAACACCGCGCGCGCCCACAGTTCGGGCGTCCGGCTGCGTGCCCGGGCCGTGGACAGCCGGAAGGCCGAGGCGTAGTCGGACCGGCCCAACGGGTCGGCGTCGGTCACCCGGTCGGGGACGTCCACCCGGTGCACCGCCCGATCGGACACGGTCGAGCATGGTAGGGCGTGCCGGCGGTCCCGCTGGCGTCGCCGACCCTCGCCCTATGGTGACGGCGCATGCGAGCCGGGTACGTCGAGCCGCCCGAGGGCTGGACGCGCCTCGGTGGCCGCGGCCTGGGGCCGTTCGTCACCCGCGAGATGTTCCGCCGGCCCGACGGCTCGCAGGTCGTGTGGGAGTCCCGTTGGCACCGCAAGCACCCGACCGGCGCACCGGCGGCCCATACCTGGTGGGCGCCACGCGCCATCGCTTGGTGGATCGGCGTGCTCTTCGCCATCGGCTCCGTGTGCTTTGCCGTGGGCGCGTGCCCGCCCTATGCGACGAGGGTCGGGACGGACGCCGACAACCTCACCTACTTCATCGGGTCGATCTTCTTCACCACGGCGGCATTGCTGCAGTACCACGAGGCGGCCTCGTCGAGCCTCACGTTGGAACGCCCGCATCGCCGCCGGCTACGCGCGCTCTTCCGCCTGCAGCATCACCGCATCGACTGGTGGGCTTCGCTCATCCAGCTGATCGGCACGCTGTGGTTCAACCGCACGACGTTCAGCTCGTGGGTGGTGGGCCTCGGCGCCGCGTCCGCCCACGACCCGGTCTGGCGGCCCGACGCATTGGGCTCGGTGTGCTTCCTCGTCTCGAGCTGGCTGGCGTGGGCGGAGGAGTGCCACGGCTCCTTCGCCTGGCGTCCCCGCCACCTGTCGTGGTGGATCACGTTGCTCAACCTGGTCGGCTCCGTGGCCTTCGGGGTGTCGGCCGTGGCCTCCTACGTGAAACCCAACGGGCAACTGGTCAGCCTGGTGTGGACGAATCTCGGCACCTTCGTCGGCGCCGTGTGCTTCCTGGCCGGCGCCGTCCTGCTGCTGCCCGAGCGGACGCTAGACGGCCCACCGGCCGAGCCCGCGCTCAGCGCCCCTCGTCCGCGGCCCGCACGAGCGGCATGACGGGGGCGAACGCGTCGAGGTCGCGCACGGTGAAGTAACAGATGCCCCAGCGCGCCCGGCAGGCCACGAGATGTGCCGCCATCTCTTCGTGCGTCCCCAGGCACACGAACGGGGTCTCGAGGATGTCCGGCACCGGCGTCGCGATCCGCCGGGCCAGGGCCTCGGCCGCACCGAGGCGGTCATCCGTCACCACGACCGACTGCACCAGCGCGTGGGTCTCCAGCGACGGCCACCGTTCGCCCGCCGCCGAGCGGATCCATTCCATGGTGTCGTCCAAGCGCGACGGTTCCCAGCGCGGCTCGTGGCGCTGGCCGTCGGCCAGCGTGCGCCCGAGCATGGTGGGGGCGACGATGTCGGCGTGCCGCGCCGCGTGGGCCAGCGCGGTCTTCCCGTTGACACCGACCAGGAGCGGCACCTTGTTCTGGGCGGGTGCCAGCGTGGTGGCCCCCTCGACCCGGTAGTGGCGGCCGTCGAAGGTGACCGGGCC
>DATNLP010000585.1:0-2438 GCA_035602795.1 Acidimicrobiales bacterium
ATTGGCGGGCGAAGTACTCCGAGGGGCGCAGCTTCATGTCGGGGCAGAACGCCCCGAACGACTCGGCCTGCTCGTCGAGGCGCTCCAGCCAGAACGGGGCCCAGCCGCCGGAGGACTCCAGGAAGACACAGCGCAGGCCCGGGTGACGCTCCAACACGCCGAACGCGATCAGCTGCGCGCAGGCGAGCATCTCCTCGAAGGAGTGCGACACCGCGTGCAGGACCAGCGGGTTGAAGGGCCGATCGGATCCGAGTGTCGGCACAATCACCGAGCTGCCCTCGTGGACGCCGAGGGGGATGTCGAGCTCCTCCGCCACCTCCCAGACCGGGTCGTAGGCGCGGTCGCACAGGGAGCGTCCGAGGCAGGGGTTGGGGCGAACGAAGCCCGCCACGAACCCGAGTTGGGTCGCAGCGCGGCGCAGCTCGATGGCGGCCGCGGCGGGGTCCTGCAGCGGCACCATGGCCGCGCCGAACAGGCGGCGCCCGTCCTCCGCGCAATAATCGGCCAGCCAGTCGTTGTAGGCCCGGGCCAACGCCACGGCGCAGTCCGGGTCGGCGACGGCAGAGAAATACAGCCCGATGGAGGGGTAGAGCACGGCCTGGTCGATGCCCTCGGCGTCCATGTCGACCAGGCGGGCTGCGGGGTCCCACCCGCCGGGCTGGGCGTCGGCCAGCGGGCGGAACGTCGACGGGTCGTCGAAGGTAGATCCCGGTCGGGCCAGGTTGCCCAGGGGGACGGCCAGGATCTCGGTCCCGCCGACCACGACATGCTCATAGCCTCCGGCGTCACGCGTGATACGCGGTCGCTGGTCGTCGGGGAGCCCGGCCCAGGCCGACTCGGGCTCGACGACGTGACCGTCGGCGTCGACGACGGGACCGGCCCGCGGGGGCGGTGGGTCCGGCGCGGCGACCGTCACGGGGCGGCCGGTTTCCGCCAGTCGTCTACCGGCGGAAGTGGGTGGCGGAACAGCACGGACGCGTTGCCGCCAGCTACGGCGCGCAGCTCGTCCTCGGGCAGCGAACCCCAGGTCTCGGTCAGCACGCGCTGGGTGTCGGGCCACGACGAGTCGGCGTGCGGGTAGTCGCTCTCCACCATGATGTGGTCGACGCCGATCACGTGGCGCAGGGCCACGATAGAGGGGTCGTCGATGGAGCAGAACCAGAAGTTGCGACGCAGCACCTCGCTCGGCAGCAGGTCCGACGGCCATGCGTGGCTCTCGCTCCCCGAGGCTGAGTGCTGGAGCACGTAGTCGCAGCGGTCCATCAGCATGGGCACCCACCCGATGCCGCCCTCCGACAGGGCCACCTTGAGGCCGGGGAACCGCAGCGCCACGCCCGACCACAGCCACTCGCCGGCGGCCAGCAGCGCGTTGACCGGGAAGAAGGTGGGGAGCACCTCGAAGGGAGGGTCGGGCGAGGGGAGCGGGGCCCAGCCCGAGGAGCCCGTGTGCAAGCACACCACGGTGTCTGTCTCCTCGCAGGCGGCGAAGAAGGGGTCCCACTGGCCGCTGAAGATGGAGGGCAGCTTCAGCTGGGCCGGGAACTCGGGGAAGCTCACCGCTTTGAAGCCGCGGCCGGCGTTGGCCCGCAGCTCGGCCGTGGCCACGGTGACGTCGGCCAGCCAGGGCAACTGCAACGCAATAACGCGATCGGGGTGGGTGCCCGCCCACACCTCGGCGTGCCAGTCGTTGAAGGCGCGTAGGCAGGCCAACCCCAGCTCGGCGTCCCGAGCCCCCGAGTAGACGGCACCGCAGAAGCCCGAGACGAGAGACGGGAAGCACAGGGCGGCCCAGATGCCCGCCCGGTCCATGTCCTCTATGCGGGCCTCGATGTCGAAGCAGCCTCGCCGCATTTCGTCGAAGCGTGCCGGCTCCATGCTCCACTCGTCTCGTGGCCGCCCCACCACCGCGTTGAGGCCGACGTTGGGGTAGCGGTTGCCCTCGAAGAGCCAGCACTGAGTGCCGTCCTCCTGCTCGACAACGTGTGGCGCTTCCCTCTGCAGCGCCGCGGGCAGGCGGTTCTCGAACAGGTCGGGCGGCTCTATGAGGTGGTCGTCGACCGAGATGACGGGCACCCGGATCGCCCGGGGCTCGGGGTCGGGCAGCAGGGTAGCCCCGCCCGTTTCGGCCCGCTCGGTCTCGACGGCTCCCACAAGAAGGTGACACTATCGTCAGCAAAGTCGGGCCGGCCCGGGGGTGCGCAATGACCACACACGTCGAGGACGTCATGACCGGCGTCGGCCTGCTCATCGACGGCAGCGTCGAGGCCGGCGGCGACGGCACCTACCCGGTGATCAACCCGGCCCGGCCGGCCGAGGTCGTCCTGGATGCTCCGTCGACCTCGCCGGCGCAGCTGGACCGGGCGGTGGAGGCCGCCCGCCGGTCTCAGGCGGCCTGGGCGGCGTTGCCCCCGGAGGAGCGCGCCGCCAGGGTCGTCGCC
>DATNLP010000590.1:0-6752 GCA_035602795.1 Acidimicrobiales bacterium
GGCGTCGTCGCCGACCGGAAAGGGCTACTGGTTGGTGGCGTCCGACGGGGGGATCTTCAGCTACGGCGACGCCACGTTCTGGGGCTCCGCCGGATCGCTCACGCTCAACAAGCCCATCGTGGGCATTGCGGCGACGCCCGACGGCGGGGGCTACTGGCTGGTGGCGTCCGACGGGGGGATCTTCAACTACGGCGACGCACCCTTCCTCGGCTCCATGGGCGGCACCCCGCTCGTGTCGCCGGTCGTGGGCATGGCGGCGTCCGGCGGCGGCTACGTGATGGCCGCGGCCGACGGCGGCGTGTTCAACTTCGGTACCGGTTTCCAGGGGTCCATGGGCGGCCAGTCGCTGGCGAACCCGGTGGTGGGCATCGCGGCCACGCCGGACGGCGGGGGCTACTGGCTGTTGCCGGCTCCCCCACCGCCGGCGCCGCCCACCGTCGGGCCCGGGGACACCGGGGCGGCGGTGTCGCAGCTGCAGACGCAGCTGCTCAGTCTCGGGTACTGGGTCGACACCACGGGCGGCAGCTTCGACGACAGCACCGAGCAGGCGGTCTGGGCGCTCCAGAAGGCCGCCAACCTCACGCCGGACGGCGTGGTCGGACCCGCCACCTGGGCGGCCCTCGAGGCGGGCGTGGTCCCACAGCCGCAGCCGGAGTCCGGCTACGAGATCCAGATCGACCTGACCGACGACCTCCTCATGGTGGTCAACAACAACCATCTGCTGTGGACACTCAACACGTCGACCGGTGGCGGCTACGAGTACACCGAGGACGGCGAGACCTCCATCGCCGATACCCCGACCGGGGTGTTCCAGACGTTCCGGGTGGTGGACGGACTGGTGACCGACTCGCTCGGCACGCTGTGGATGCCGAGGTTCTTCTACGAGGGCTATGCCATCCACGGCGACCCCGTGGTCCCGCCCTACCCGGTCTCCCACGGCTGCGCCCGGATCAGCAACGAGGCGATCGAGTGGGTCTGGGCGGCCAACATCGACCCCATCGGGACCACGGTCTGGGTGTATTGAGGGGGCGCCGGCCGGTACCCGGTCAGATGGTCGACCTCACCTGCATCCGCTGCAGGCAGTCGTAGGCGGCGTACTTGTAGGAGTCGCTGACGGTCGGGACGTCGAACGTCGAGTGAATGAAGTAGTCCAGGCTCCCACCGAAGTGCATGACGGCCTGGCCCTGGTGGATCAGTTCCGTGGCACCCTCCCCGATGATGTGCACGCCGAGGAGCCGCCGGTCGTCAGATCGGACGACCAGCTCGAGGACGCCCTCGCCCGAGCCCGCGATGGCCGCCCGGCTGTTGTCCTCGAACCGCGCCACGCCCACCGCATGCTCGATACCGGCCTCCTGGGCCTGCTGCTGCGTCAGTCCCACCATGGCGCACTCGGGGATCGTGTACACGCCGAAGGGCGTCAGGGGGTCCACCGTCTGCTTGAAGGGGATGCCCACGGCGTAACAGGCCGCGACGCGGCCCTGCTCCATGGAGACGGAGGCCAGGGCCGGGGGGCCGATGACGTCGCCGGCCGCGTAGATCCCGGGGACCGACGTCTCGTAGTGCTCGTCGACCAGGATGCGCCCCCGATCGTCGACGGCGACAGCGGCCTCCTTCAGTCCGAGCTGCTCGGTGTTGCCGGTGCGACCGGCCGCGAAGATCACCTTTTCGGTCCCGAGCTCCTCCCCCGTTGAGGTCTCCACCCGCAACGCACCGTCGGCGCGCGTCACCCCGGCGACGCCCGTGGACGAGAGGACGCGCATGCCGCGGTCGCTGAAGATGTCGGCCAGGAGGGCCGAGATGTCCTCGTCGAGGAACGGGAGCAGCCGGGGTCCGCGGTCGACCAGCACGACCGCAGCGCCCAGTGCCTGGAAGATCGACGCGTACTCGCACGCGACGGCGCCTCCGCCGACCACGACCAGGCTCTGCAAGGGACGGTCGAGCGCGCCGGCGGTCTCCGAGTCCAAGACGTCGGGATCGTCGAACGGGATGCCCGGAGGATGGAAGGGCCTCGAGCCGGGTGCCAGCAGGATGGCATCGGCCGCGAGAACGCGCTCGGGTCGGCCGTCGGCCGAGCGGACGGTGAGCGTGTGCTCAGGGCCCAGGCGGGCCGTGCCCTCGACGTACGCGATGTCGTGGCGCCGGAGGTTCCGGCGCACCGCCTCGGTCATCATTTCCGTCACGTCGGCCTCGCGGGCGCGCAGGCGGTCGACGAGCGTCTCGGGGAGGAGATCGAGGCCGACGCCGTAGATCTGGTGGCGGGTGAAGCCGGTCAGGTAGAGGGCGGCCTCACGCATCGTCTTGGTGGAGACGGCGCCGGCCACCATGGTGCCGCCGGCTCGTTCACGTTCGACCACCGCCACCCGCCGCCCGAAGTAGGCCGCCTGGGCGGCCGCCTTCTCACCGGCCGGGCCCGAGCCGACCACCAGCAGATCGAACCGCTCTCCCCCGGCCTTCGCCATGCGCCTCCACCCCGCTCCGTCGGCCGCCCACCCTATACGGCCGTCCGCGGCCAGCCGGGGTGGCCGTACGCGCCGAGAGAAGCGATGACCGATCAGATGTCGTAGTAGAGGTGGAACTCCCACGGGTGCGGGCGCAGCCGCACCGCGTCGACCTCGTTGGACCGCTTGTAGTCGACCCACGTCTCGATGAGGTCGTCGGTGAACACACCACCGACCTTCAGGAAGTCGTTGTCGGCCTCGAGCGCGTCCATGGCCTCCTCGAGCGAGGACGGGACCTGGCCGATCTTCGCCAGCTCCTCGGCCGGCATGTCGAAGAGGTCCTCGTCCACCGGCGGCGGCGGCTCGATCTTGTTCGTCACGCCGTCGAGCCCGGCCATCAGGATGGCCGAGAAGGCCAGGTACGGGTTGCAGCTCGGGTCGGGGCAGCGGAACTCGACCCGCTTCGCCTTCGGACTCGGCGAGTACACCGGGATGCGGCAGGCGGCCGAGCGGTTGCGCTGCGAGTACACCAGGTTGACCGGTGCCTCGAAGCCCGGCACGAGCCGCTTGTAAGAGTTGGTGGTCGGCGCGGCAAACCCGAGCACGGCGCGGGCGTGCTTGATGATGCCGCCGATGTACCACCGGCCGATGTCCGACAGGTTGGCGTACGTGCCCTCCTGGTGGAAGAGTGGCTCGCCCCCGTTCCACAGGGACGAGTGGCAGTGCATGCCCGACCCGTTGTCGTCGAAGAGTGGCTTCGGCATGAAGGTGGCGGTGAGCCCGGCCTGTGTGGCGACACTCTTGACGATGTACTTGTAGAGCATCAGCTTGTCGGCCATGCGCAGCAGGGTGTCGAACCGCATGTCGATTTCGGCCTGGCCGGCGGTACCGACCTCGTGGTGCTGCACCTCGATTTCGATCCCCATGCTCTCCATGGTGAGGATCATCTCCGAGCGCAGGTCCTGGTAGTGGTCGGTCGGAGGCACCGGGAAGTAGCCCTCCTTGTAGCGGGGCTTGTATCCGAGGTTCGGACCCTCGTCCTTGCCCGAGTTCCAGACGCCCTCCACCGAGTCCACCTCGTAGAAGGCCGAGTGCTGGTCCTGGGCGAAGCGGACGTCGTCGAAGATGAAGAACTCCGCTTCGGGACCGAAGTACGTGGTGTCGGCGTACCCGCTCGATTTCACGTGCTCCTCAGCCTTCTTGGCCACGTAACGGGGGTCCCGGCTGTAGGGCTCCAGCGTCAACGGGTCGTGCACGAAGCAGTTCAGGTTCAGCGTCTTGTGCTGGCGGAAGGGGTCGATCACCGCGGTGGAGGGATCCGGCAGCAGGATCATGTCGGACTCGTGGATCTGCTGGAAGCCGCGGATGGACGAACCGTCGAAGCCGTACCCGTCGCTGAATCCTTCTTCGGTCAGTTGGTGTGCCGGGACGGAGAAGTGCTGCATCAGGCCGGGCAGGTCGCAGAACCGGAGGTCGACGATCTCGATCCCCTCGGACTTGACGAGCTTGACGACCTCGGCCGGGCTGCGCTCTTGCATGTAGACGTCTCCCTCTGAAGATCACGAACAGCCAGTGCCGACCGCCCGGAGCAAATGGAATTGCGAGTCGTATGTACCACAGGGTTCCCAGTGAATGCCCAGCTGAGAGGCCCGAGTTCATCAAGTTTTCATAATGCCTGCGCACCGTGACCTGACCCCGGCGGCCGGCGGGAGAACCCGGGCCCACAGCCGATCGCGTACGGCAGGACTAGGGTCGGCCGCTCTGGCCATGGCGTACGAAAAGGGACTGCACGAGGTAGCGGACGGTGTCTGGGCCTACCTGCAGCCCCACGGTGGATGGGGCTGGTCCAACGCCGGCCTGGTGACCGGTGGCGGTTCCTCCCTCCTCGTCGACACGTTGTTCGACCTGCGGTTGACCGCCGACATGCTCGACGCCATGCGCCGGGTGACGCCGGACGCCGGAACCATCGGCACCGTCGTCAACACGCACGCCAACGGCGACCACTGCTACGGGAACGCTCTGGTGGCCGATGCTGTGATCATCTCCTCGACTGCATGCGCCGAGGAGATGGGACACCTGCCGCCGTCGACCATGGCCGCCATGATGAAGACGGCACCCTCGCTCGGTGCCGCCGGGGAGTTCCTGGCCCGGATCTTCGCCCCCTTCTCCTTTGACGACGTGCCGCTCACCTTGCCCTCCGAGACATTCGACGGACACCTCGACCTCGAGCTCGGTGACCGGTCGGTGCAGCTCATTGAGGTCGGGCCGGCGCACACGACCGGCGACGCCATCGCGTACCTCCCGGCCGAGAGCATCGTGTTCACGGGCGACATCCTCTTCCACGGCGGCCACCCGATCGTCTGGGCCGGGCCGGTGTCCAACTGGGTCGCGGCGTGCGACCGCATCCTCGAGCTGGCGCCCACCACCGTCGTGCCCGGCCACGGGCCGCTGGCCACCACCGCAGCGGTAGCCGATCTCAAGGCTTACTTCGAGTTCCTCGCCGCCGAGGCGCGGCCCCGCTTCGAGAGCGGACTGACCCCTTTGCAGGCGGCGCGCGACATGGAGCTCGGTGTGTTCGCCGGCTGGGGCGAGCGCGAGCGGTTGGTGGCGAACCTCCACGCGCTTTACCGCGACTTCGGGGCCCACCCGGCCCCGGACGTCCTCACCCTGATGGGCGAGATGGCCGAGCTGGCGGGCTGAGCCGGCGCCCTCTCGTCGGCCGCCCCCGCCGGCCCCCACCCGACGCTGACCAGGGAGTTCCAATCCCCGGCCGCGCACCGGGATTGCCTCCATGGCCGGTCGGGTAAACCTGGGGGGTGGACACGCGGGCCACCGTGACCGTCGTCGGAGGTCGCTACCGACTCGACGGGCTCCTGGGCGAGGGTGGCATGGCCCGGGTCTACGACGCTTTCGACCAGCGGCTCGAGCGTCGGGTGGCACTGAAGATCCTGCGTCCCGAGACCGAGGCATTGCCCGGCATGCGGCAGCGGTTCCAGCAGGAGGCTCGGATCGCGGCGCGCCTCGTCCACCCGAACATCGTCGCCATCTTGGATTACGGGGAGGACGACGCCTCCTGCTTCCTCGTGATGGAGCGGCTCTCGGGGAACACGCTCCGGGACGAGATCGCGTCCGCTCCCCTCACGAAGTCCAGGTTCGTGCGCGTCATGGGCGAGACACTGTCTGCGCTCAGCGCCGCCCACCGGTGCGGTGTGCTGCACCGCGACATCAAGCCCAGCAACATCCTCCTCGACGACGGTCACGCCAAGATTGCCGACTTCGGCATCGCCAAGAGCTTCGACGGACGGGCCGCATGGCACGGCGTAGCGCAGGACCTGACCATGACCGGCATCGTCCTCGGAACACCGGGTTATTTGGCGCCTGAGCGCCGGGTCGGTCACCCCGCCACGGTGCAATCAGACCTCTACTCCGTGGGCGCCGTGATGGTGGAAGCCGCCTCGGGTCGCCGACTCGAGGCGGGCGCCGATGTGGCGCGCCTGGTGCCACCGGCGCTGCTCCCCATCACCGCCCGCGCCCTCGCTCCCGATCCACGCCATCGGTTCACCTCCGCCGAGGCCATGGCGGAGGCAATGGGCGCCCTGAAGACCCGGCCCGGTTCACCACGATCGGCCGACGACGTACCGACGAGGCCCCTGGGGACGGCCCCGGTACCCGCCCACACCGTGCCGGCCACGCCTCCGGCGTTCGTGCCCCGGCCTCCGGCCCGACGCGTCCGGCGGCGGTCCTGGTGGCACTTCGCCCTGCTGGCCGTCATTGCGGTGGTAGTGGCGGCCGCGGTCGCCTACTGGCTCGCAGTCGGCACCGCGCAGCCGACCGGGCCGGCCGCCTCCTCGCGGGGCGCCGCGACCCAACCGTCCACTGCGACGCGCGTGCACGCGACGGATACCGAACGCAGCGCCATCCGAACGCTCGCCGCCCAGATCGCTCAGGGCGGGATGCCAGGCGACCCCGCCCTGGCGACCGCTCTCGACGCGACTGCGGCCGAGCCCGCGGGGACGCAGCGCCAGGCCTCGGCCGAGCAGGCGCTGTCCCTGGCCCAGGTGCTGGTGAACGGGAATGGCATCACGGCCGACCAGTACCAGGACGTCGTGAGCACGCTCGAGACGACGGGCGCCACCGTCCCCACCACGAGCACGACCACGACGACGACCACCACGACCGTCCCCGCGCCATCCTTGTTCGAGCCGATCGGCGGACACGGCTTCCACCACGGCCACGGTGACGGCCAGGGCGACGGCGGCCAGGGCTAGGGCCGCACGGCCGTTGGTACGCTGCGCCCCCGAGACGAGAGGCTGA
>DATNLP010000600.1:0-2562 GCA_035602795.1 Acidimicrobiales bacterium
CCCGCCGGGGGGAGCTCGTCGGGGCCGCGGGCAGGCCGGCGGCAGTGGATGGCGTAGTCCTTCCCCTCCTCGGTCCGCGTGTAGTACCACCACGGCCCCCGGCGGGTCGGGACGGACATGTCCGTCTCCTTGATCCGCGCCTTCATCTCCTCGAAGAGCTCCTCTCTCAGCGGGCCGAGCGGGGCCAGGACCTGGTCGGTGTAGGCGTTCTCGGCCTGCAGGTAGGCCAGGACCTCGGGGTCCTCACGGTCGCGGAGCCAGTACCAGGGGTCCTGACGCTCATCCCCGTGGGCGACGATGACATAGGGGCGCTGAGGGGCCTCGGGAGGGATCGCCATGGCCGAGAGCCTGCCACGCCTGGCGACACGGAGGTGGCGCTCGCAAGGCGTTTCGGCAGGCCGGGGCAGTTGTTACTATCTACATAGGGGAAATTCCCCCAATCCCTCCCCATAGGGGCGATCTCAGGAGCGCCATGGCGGCAACGGATCTCGACCTCGGTCGTTATCAGCTCGGATGGAGCGACAAGGAGGACTACGTCTTCAAGCCCAAGAAGGGCTTGAACGAGTCCATCGTGCGCGAGATGTCCGAGATGAAGGGCGAGCCGGACTGGATGCGGGACTTCCGGCTGCGCGCCCTCAAGCACTTCGAGCGCAAGCCGATGGCACCGTGGTTCGCCACGCAGATGCCGAATCTGGACTTCGACGACATCTTCTATTACATCAAGCCCACCGGCGGGCAGGTGGACAAGTGGGAAGACCTGCCCGACGCCATCAAGAGCACGTACGAGAAGCTCGGGATCCCCGAGGCCGAGCGCAAGTACCTGTCCGGGGTGACCGCTCAGTACGAGTCGGAGGTCGTCTTCCACCGCAACCGCGAGGACCTCGAGGCCCAGGGCGTCTACTTCTGCGACATGGACACCGCCGTGCGGGACTACCCGGAACTGGTGCGCAAGTGGTTCGGCAAGCTCATCCCCCCGAACGACAACAAGTTCGCCGCGCTGAACTCGGCCGTATGGTCGGGCGGCTCCTTCATCTACGTGCCGCCCGGTGTGAAGGTGGACATGCCCTTGCAGGCCTACTTCCGCATCAACGCGGAGAACATGGGCCAGTTCGAGCGGACGCTGATCATCGCCGACGAGGGGTCGCAGGTGCACTACATCGAGGGCTGCTCGGCCCCGGTGTACACCACCGACTCGCTGCACTCGGCCGTGGTGGAGCTGGTGGCCCTGCCGGGTTCGCGCATCACCTATACGACCATCCAGAACTGGTCGACCAACGTGTACAACCTGGTCACCAAGCGGGCCCGGGCCGAGGCCGAGGCGCACGTCGAGTGGATCGACGGCAACATCGGCTCGCGCCTGACGATGAAGTACCCCTCGGTGTACCTCATGGGCCCCAAGGCCAGTGGCGAGGTGCTCTCGGTTGCCTACGCCGGAGCCGGCCAGCACCAGGACGCGGGCGCCAAGATGTTCCACGTCGCCCCGGAGACCACGTCGACCATCGTGTCCAAGTCGATCTCCAAGGACGGCGGCAAGACGACCTACCGGGGCAAGGTGCACGTCGACCCCAACGCCCACGGCGCCAAGTCCTTCGTGCGCTGCGACGCTCTCCTGCTCGACGACGAGTCGACCTCGGAGACCAAGCCCTACATGGAGGTGGGCGAGCGCGACGCCCGCATCGGCCACGAGGCCACCGTCTCCAAGGTCGGCGACGACCAGCTCTTCTACCTGATGAGCCGGGGCCTGTCCGAGAGCCAGGCCATGGGCTTGATCGTCAACGGCTTCATTGAGCCCGTGACCCGGACGCTCCCCATGGAGTACGCCGTCGAGTGGAGCCGCCTCATTGAGCTGCAGATGGAAGGTTCCGTCGGCTAGCCCGACAGCGACCCTTCCTGCTGCGTGGCACCATAGAACCATGCCGATGCGCGAGGAGTGCATCCACTTCCAGAGCCGGACCTATGCCTCGGGCGAGGCGGCGCGCTTCTGCGTCCTCGACCTGGCGCCGGAGGCTCCGTGGCGCTGCCCGGAGAACTGCCCCTCGTACCACCGCCGCATGGCCGACGTGGGGTGGGTGCACGGCAGCCTGGTCGAGCCGGCCATCGAGGAGGAGCCCGGTGGGGGCGGCGAGGACGTGGCAGAACTGTTGGGGTCGGCGGAGGACATCGTCAACGAGGTGGCACCGGACATCCTCGAGGAGGTCCGAGCCGAGGACGCCCGACGGGAGAAGTCGGCCAACCGCTGGTGGCGCCGCAAGCGCTGACGGCGTGCGGCGGCGCCTCGTGACCTGAGTCGGTACTGGCTGGTCGGCCCGTTCGGCCGTCGTGCGGTCGTCGGCCACTGCCTGCCTCTGCTGGGTGTCGCCGAGGCGTCAGCGGCCTGCCCCCGAGCGGCCACGACGTCGCAGGGTCGCGTCGACGGCCACCGCCACGATGAGGACGACTGCGGTCGCTATGTCGGTCCCGGCCGTACTGATGTTCAGCAGGGCCAGGCCGTTGGTCAGGGTGGCGATGACGAGCCCCCCGAGCAGCGGGTGGATCGGCTTGCCGTAGCCGCCGAACAGGCTG
>DATNLP010000602.1:0-5591 GCA_035602795.1 Acidimicrobiales bacterium
GTTGGCGCGGGCCCAGGCGGCGTGCAGGGGGCGGGCCGGCATGGGCCGCTGATAGGCACCGACACCCGCCGGGAGGTGGGCGTCGACCATGCCGCGCCGGCGCCAGCTGACTGCGTAGGCGCGGATGTCGATGGAGGCGCGGTGGACCAGCGCGGCGAGCGCGCCCTGGCAGAACGCCCCGACGCCGGTGGGGAGCCCCAGCAGCGGCGTGGCGTCGAGCGCGACGCGGAGGCGCGTGG
This sequence comes from Acidimicrobiales bacterium, assembly GCA_035602795.1. GTDB lineage: Bacteria > Actinomycetota > Acidimicrobiia > Acidimicrobiales > RAAP-2 > Bog-473. Next base: position 240 of record DATNLP010000602.1, read on the forward strand.
GCCGGGCGGGGGCGTCGAGGCCGCTCAGGTCGTGATCGCCCCGTCGATGGAGAGGATGGCACCCGTGACGTAGTCCGCCTCGTGCGAGCCCAGGTACGCGAACGCGCCGGCGATCTCGTGCGGGTAGGCGAAGCCGAGGGGCGTCATGATCCGCTCGATAAGCTTCCAGTCGGCGTCGGGGGGCGGACCGAAGTTGTGAATGATGGGCGTGTCCACGCCACCGGGAGCCACTCCGTTCACGCGCACGCCGCGAGCCATGTACTCGACGGCGAGTGCCTTGGTGAGCAGGTTCACGCCGCCCTTCGACGCGCAGTAGGCGGCCGAGTACGGCTGCCCGATGACACCGGCCGTCGACACCGTGTTCACGATGGCACCGCCGTGCTCGATCATGCCCGGGAGCACAGCGCGGCACATCAGAAACGTCCCGGTCAGGTTGACCGCGATGATTTTGTCCCAGCCGCTCAGCGACTGCTCCGGGGTGTGCGCGAAGCCGCCGATGCCGGCGATGTTGCAGAGATTGGTGATGTGGCCCAGTTCCTCACGGGCCTGCGACACGGCGGCGGCCACTGCGTACTCGTCCGTCACGTCACAGCGCAGCGCGATGGCCCGCCCCCCGGCGTCGGCGGACTCCTCGTTGATTTCGGCCGCCACCGCCACGATCGGGACTTCGGCCACGTCGAGGCACGCCACGGCGGCACCTTCGGCGGCCAGGCGGCGCGCCGTGGCGCGCCCGATGCCGGATCCGGCGCCGGTGACGACGGCCACGTGCCCCTGGTAGCGCCCCGGGGTCACCATCTCGGGGGTCGTCCCGCGGGTTGGGTCCGACTCGCCGACTCTGGTGGTGGGGCTCATGCACGCTCCTTCTCGTCGCCCGCTGCGCTGGGGCCACTGCCTAGCACCTGGGGGCCGGGACCACGACTCGGGGCCAGGCGGCGGCGGCGCTCGTCGGCCGCCCGCTCGGCCAGTGCGGCCAGGCGTCCCGGGTCGACCTTCATCATGGGAGTGAGGGGTAGCTCGTCGACGACGGCCAGCGCGTCCGGGGCCTTGTAGTCCGACAGAGCACGGGCGCAGTGCGAGCGCAGCTCCTGCAGGTCGGGGACGGCTCCCGCCCCGGCCACCACGACCGCCACCCCGATTTCGCCGAGGACGTCGTCGGATACGCCCACGACGGCGACCCGGGCCACGGCCGGGTGCAACGCCAAGACCTCCTCCACCTCGGCCGGGTAGACGTTGTATCCGCCTCGGATGTAGCGCTCGTGGGTCCGGCCGGCCAGCTGCAGGTTGTCCTGCTCCGTGAGCAGCCCGAAGTCCCCCGTGGTCAGCCAACCGTCGGGCGCCAGGACGGAGGCGGTGGCCGCGGCGTCGAGCAGCTCGCTCACGGCACGCCCGGCGCCCGGCCCCCGGCCCCAGTAGCCGCGCATGGCGGCGGCGGAGCGCAGGCGCACCCGGCCCACCGATCCGGGCGGGACGGGCTGCCCTTCGTCGTCGACGATCGACAGCTCGACGCCGGGCACCGGACGCCCGACCGTGAGAGCGACCTCCTCGTCGCTCGACTCCAGCGTGGTCCCGGTCCCGAGCGACGTCTCCGTGGAGGTGTAGCGCACCACGACAGGGACGCCCAACCGGCGGCGCATCTCCCCCACCATGTCGGGGGTCGTGCGCGCCGCACCGGTGGCGGCGATGCGGAGCGCGCCGAGTTCGGCGGCGCGCAGGTCCGGGCTGGCCAGCATGAGCGCCCATTGGGTGGGCACGCCCTGGGCAACGGTCACCCGTTCCTCGGCCATGATCCGTACGGCGTCGTCGGCCCGCCACGGTGTCGGCGTGATGACCGTGGTGATGCCGTGGGCGATTTCGTCCCAGGCCCGCGTCATGTAGCCGACGTGCGCGAAGGGCAGTGGCGAGAGGCGGCGGTCGCCGGTTTCGCTCAGGACGTCCGTCCCGTCGGCCACGGCGGCCAGGTTGGCGTGGTCGAAGACGGCACCTTTGGGGTGGCCCGTCGTGCCGCTGGTCCAGACCACCGCCACCGGGTCGTGCCACTCGAGGTCGGGCCACGCCGCCGGGGGATCGCCCGCCCACGCCGACGCCGCCTCCCCCCGCTCGGCCACCACGACCGCGCCCAGGTCGGGGCCGGGCGTGCCCGGGTCGACCACGGCGAGCACGGGCACGGCGCGCTCCACGATGGAAGCCACCTCGGCGGCGCCCATGCGGGGGTTGATGCCCGAGGTGATGGCGCCGAGGCGCAGCAGGGCCGCGTACAGCACGGCGTAGTCGATCGACGACGGCAGCATGAGGCACACGACGTCGCCCCGGCCCACGCCGCGACGGGCCAGCCACCCGGCCACGCCGTCGGCGGCCCGGTCCCACTCGGCGAAGGTGAGGCGGCGGCGGGGGCGCGTCGGCCCGGCCGGCTCGACATAGGCCTCGACATCGCCGTGCACCACGGCCGCCTCGCGCAGGACGGACACGACCGTGTCGTGGCGATCCGTGGCGATGCGCGCTGACATGGAGGGCGGCGATGGTACCAGGGGCCGCCGCACCGGCCGCACGGTCGGCGCTCCTAAGCTCGCCCTGTGCTGGTGGCCCTGTGCGGCGGCGTCGGGGCCGCCCGGATGCTCTCGGGGCTCGTACGCGTCGTGCCGCCCGAGGAGATTGTGGCCGTCGTGAACGTCGGCGACGACATGGTGCTGCACGGCCTGTACATCAGCCCCGATCTCGATACCGTGACCTACACCCTGGCCGGCATGGACAACCGCGACACGGGATGGGGCGTGGCCGGGGAGAGCTGGACCGTCATGGACGAACTGGCCCGCTTGGGCGGTGAGGACTGGTTCCGCCTGGGCGACCGCGACCTGGCCACCCACCTGTTCCGGACGGGCCGCCTGCGCGCCGGGGCGCCGCTCAGCGCAGTGACCGCCGTGTTGGCCGAGCGGCGCGGTGTCCCCGTACGGCTGCTGCCGGTCACCGACGACCCGTTGCGCACCCGGGTCACGTTGGCCGAGGCCAGCACCCTCGGTCCGCCGGGCACCGAGGTCGGCTTCCAGGACTACTTCGTCCGGTTGCGCCACGAGGTGGCCGTGAGCGGCGTCCGCTTCGAGGGCTCGGCCGCCGCCCTCCCCGCGCCGGGCGTCATGGAGGCGCTCGAGCGCGCCGAAGTCATCGTCGTGTGCCCGTCGAATCCGGTCGTCTCCATCGGGCCGGTGCTCGCCGTACCGGGCGTGCGCGACGCGCTCGTGCGGCGCCGGGACCGAGTGGTCGCCGTCTCGCCCATCGTCGCAGGCGCCGCCTTGAAAGGCCCGGCGGACCGCCTCATGGCCGAGCTCGGCACTGAGTCGTCCGTCGTGGGCGTGGCGCGCCTGTACGCGCCGTGGGTCCACACGCTGGTGGTGGACGGCGCCGACGCCGGCCGCGCGGCCGACGTGGAGGCCGAAGGGGTGCGCTGCGTCGTGACGGACACCGTCATGAGCACGCCGGAGCGGGCGGCCGCCCTAGCCCGGGTGGTGGTCGATGTCGGACGCTGAGGGCGTGCGCGTGCTCCCGGTCACCGGGCTGGGCGAGGTGGCGCCGGGCGCCGACCTGGCCCGGCTCATCGCCGATGCGCTCGCCCCGGCGCGTCCCGGAGGGACGGAGCTGCGCGACGGCGACGTGGTCGTCGTCACCCAGAAGATCGTGTCCAAAGCCGAGGGCAGGCTGGTGGCGCTCGACCACGCCGATCCCGCGGCGAAGCTGGCGCTGGTGGCGAGCGAGTCGGTCCGGGTCCTGCGCCGCCGGGGCGAGCTGGTGATCAGCGAGACCCGCCACGGTTTCGTGTGCGCCAACGCGGGTGTCGACCTGTCCAACGTTGCGGACGGTACGGCGGCGCTGCTGCCCGAGGACTCGGATCGCTCGGCCCGGCGCATCAGGGCCGGCCTGCGGTCGTGCCTCGGGGTGGAGGTCGGGGTCATCGTGTCCGACACGTTCGGCCGCGCCTGGCGCCGCGGTGTCACCGACGTCGCCATCGGCTGCGCCGGCGTCGCCGCCGTGGTCGACCTCAAGGGCACCCTCGACGCCGGCGGCCGCGAGCTGGTGGCCACCGAGGTCTGCGTGGCCGACGAGCTGGCCTCGGCGGCCGAGCTGGTGATGGGCAAGGACCGGAGTGTCCCGGTGGCCGTGGTGCGGGGGGTGCCCGCCGAGTGGCTGCGGCCGGCTTCGGTCCGCGCCGAGGTGATCCGGCCCCCCGACGAGGACCTGTTCCGTTAGGCGGCGCCGTCGGGGCGCTCAGTCCAGGTGGGCCCGGATGTGCTCGAACACGGCCCGCGTGCCGTCGGCCAGGTCCGTCCACGGCCGCCAGCCGAGCTGAATGGCGGCCCGCTCGATGTCGAGACTTGACCGCATCAACTCGCCCGGTCGCGGCGGCGCCATCATGGCGGTCACGTCGACACCCGCCACGTCTGCCATGGTGTCCAGCAGGTGGTTCACCGACGTCTCCTGCCCTGTGGCGACGTTGCACACGAGACCACCGCCCCGGTTGGCGGCGCGCACGAACGCGTCGACGACGTCGTCGACGAACACGAAGTCGCGCGTCTGCTCGCCGTTCCCGAAGATGGTCACTGACTGGCCGCGCAGGATGCGCTCGGCGAAGATGCTGACGACACCCGCCTCCCCGTGCGGGTCCTGTCGCGGCCCGTACACGTTGCCGAGCGCCAGCGCGCAGAACTCCAGGGAGTGCAGCGCGCGGTAGGCCACCAGGTAGTCGATCACCGACTTCTTGGCCACCCCGTAGGGAGAGAGCGGATGATGGGGGTGCGACTCGCGCACCGGCAGGTCCTCTGCGTCGGGTTCGCCGTAGAGGGTGCCGCCGCTGGCGGCGAAGACGACCCGCTCACTCTCGGCCTGTCGTGCGCCCTCGAGGATGTTGAGCGAGCCCACCACGTTGACGGTGGCGTCGAAGGCGGGGCGCTGCACCGAGACCCGCACGTCGGCCTGTGCGGCCAGGTGGAACACCAGCTCGGGGCGGCGGCGCGCCATCAGCTCGACCACCGCGGGCACCGATATGTCCAGATGGTGGATGGTGAGCGCCCGGCCGGCGCTGCCTCGGGCGTCAGCCAGGTTGGACAGCGACCCCGTCGAGAAGTCGTCGACGACGTCGACTTCGTGGCCCTCGACAAGCAGGCGATCCACGAGGTTGGACCCGATGAAGCCCGCACCTCCGGTCACGAGCGTTCGCATGGCGCGCCCGTTCTAGCCCGAGACGCGCTCGCCGTCGACCACCGTTCCGGAGGACACCACCGCGTCGGCGCCGAGAACCGACACCGGCCGGATGTCAGCCCGCTGGCCGACGACGGAACGGGGGCCCATGATGGAACCGGCCACCTT
>DATNLP010000614.1:0-10745 GCA_035602795.1 Acidimicrobiales bacterium
CTTCCGCGGTCGCGCGGTGGGCCTGCTCCAGCTCCTTCACTGCCTCAAAATGCGCAGTCATATCGCGTGCACTCGTGGCAGCACCAACCACACTGCCGTCGAGCGCAAGAACTGGTGACACCGTGACTGAAACGGTTATGAGGGTTCCGTCCTTTTTCACCCGCTCGGTGAGCAACTCTTGCACCGTCTCGCCATGACGAATGCGATGCAGAATTTGTGGGAGCTCTTCCGCTCGGTCTCGAGGAAACAGCGTCGCTATGTCGCGCCCCACCATTTCGGCGGCGGAGTAGCCGTAGAGGCGCTCGGCCGCTGCGTTCCAAGCCACGATCTCTCCGCTGAGTGTCTTGCCGATGATGGCGTCGGCCGACGAGGCCACAATCGCGGCGAGGAACGGGTCGACTTCAAGAGTTTGAGGAACCATCACCTCGCTGGACTTGAGCTGTTCGGGGGGGCTCAGGGTCTCCTCGGTCGGACTCTCGACCCCGTCCGTTTCGCCATCTTTTGACTCTCGCTCCATGAGGACAAAGTGGCAGAGCAATCGAGGCCCAATCCTCCTGGAAATGGACCTAATTGTGGGCACCCGTTCGGGGGTTTCTCGGTGGGATAGCTACCCGATCGGGTGGCCCCGTACGACCCGATCGGAAGAGATCCCACGAATCGGTCCGATCTAGGATCGGAGAGGACCGGCAGCACCGGAGCGAACAGGAGCCATATGGAGGACGAGCGCAACCTCCAGGAACAGCTCCTTTCTCTCCACTCCATCTCGGTCGAGATCGCCGGCCTGCGCGAGCTCGGTGAGATCCATGATCGGGCGCTCGGCTACTGCCTCGAACTCACCGACTCTCAGTTCGGGTTCACTGGCATCCTCCGTGAGCCCGGGACCGGGGTCATCGCAACGGGCGAGCTGAGAGTCAGCGACATGGTGATGGAAGTGGCAGCGATCAGGGGCTTCGATGCTGATCCGAAGTTCTACGAGCAGTTTCGCACGATGGCGCTTCGTTCGAGTGTCGCCGGGGTCGTGATCAGGGAGGACTGCTCACATCTTACGAACGACGTCGATGGCGATCCATACAGCGTCGGACAACCTCAGGGCCACCCTCGGATCACGAAGTTCCTGGGCGTGCCTCTTCGACTCAAAGACCGGGTCATCGGGATGATCGGGGTGGCGAACAAGTCCGGTGGTTACGGACCGGACGACGAACGCCTTCTCTCCACTTTCGCGGCTCAGGTGGCGGTGGCGGTCGACAACGCCCGCCTCTATGAACACCAGCGCCAGATGATCGGCGAGCTCCGTCAGCTCCACGAGCGTCTCACCGAAGCCGAGCGACTGCAGCTACTGGGCCGTGAGCGTGCGCGCATCGCGGGTGCGCTGCACGATCAGATCGAGCAGGAGGTCTTTACGATCGGAGTCCGGCTGAACGCCCTCTTGGAAGACGCTTCGCTCGAGCCCAGGGTGGCCCAGGAACTTCGTGCGCTGCGGCAGCTGTCGATAGATGCATCCGACGAGATCCGCAAAGCCATCTTCGCCCTCACCAGCCCGAGAAGGGTTAGTGGCGGACTTACCGATGAGCTTCGTTCGATGCTCTCCGAGTTCGAACGCGAAACCGGCATCCACGCCCATCTGTCGGTGAGCGGGTCGGCGAGCAAAGACATTGACCGGGTCGACGACGTGGTCCGTTTGGTCGTCGAGGAAGTCCTCACGAATGCCAAAAAGCACGCAGATGCCCGGATGGTGCTCGTCAGCCTTCGATATGAGCCTCCGAAGCTAGACCTTGTGATCCAAGATGACGGCAAGGGCGCGCCCGCAGCTCTCTTGCGCACCTTTGAGGACAGCTACCTCCACTTTGGACTACGCCACATCCGTGAGCTGGTGATCGATCGTGGTGGCGTTTTCGAGGTGGCGAACGGGGATGAGGCAGGTCTGGTCGTAAGAATCACCCTGCCACTTGAGGACGGCGCATGATGATCCGTATTGCAATCGTCGATGACCACGAGATCGTCCGGGAGGGCCTGAAGTCGATCCTGCAGGGCGAACCGGACTTCGAGGTAGTGGCAGAGAGCGACACGGCCGCGGGACTCGGTGAGCTCGTGGAGAAAGCCAAACCCGATGTCGTCCTGCTCGATGCACGGCTTCCCGGCATCAGCGGAGCTGAAGCTTGTCGCGGACTTGTCGCAACACACCCTGAGATATCGGTGCTCATGGTCTCGACCTACTCCGACGACCAACTGGTCGAAGAGTGCATTCGAGCGGGAGCAAAGGGTTATGTCATCAAAGACATCGAGCGCTTCAGCCTCAAAGAGAGCATCCGAGCGGTAGCGCGAGGTCAGGGCGTAGTATCACCGGTCGTTGCAGGGCAGATACTCGAGCGGTTGCGTACCAAGGAGGAGTCACCCTCGGGCGCGTCGTCTATGCCGCTCAGCGAGATACGGCTTGAGATTCTCCGTCTCATCGCAGCCGGCTTTTCCAATAGGGAGATCGCACGCCGAATCCACCTGAGCGAGAACACCGTAAAATCGCACGTCCAGGAAATCTTTCGGACATTGGGCGTAGGGAACCGGGTTGAGGCCGCTCTCACAGCCAGCCGAGAGGGGTGGCTCTGACCTCTAGGAGCGACGCGCCATCTGTCGAGCTCCGTTCGAGCACACCGTTGGCCAGCCGCCGAAAGCGCCACATCAGGTCATATTCACTGGCCAGCCTGTTAGGCCCTGCTGGGTGAGCCGCGAAGGTTGAGAGCGCCAATGTCGCCGTCGGATGCCTCGGAGGAGCGATCGTGCTCGCGAGCGTTCCTGCCGAGGAACGTGTCTTCGGCCACGCGAGAAGCCGCCGTATTCGGACGCGCTGCCCGCGTGGTAGGGGTTAGATTGCTACGAGGTGTCATGTCCGGCCAGACAACGCTCGGACAGTTCGTCCCCCGGGCGACCAAGATGCCGCCGCGTCGTCTGCTAATGCTCGCGAAGGGTTTGAAGTGACCGACGCGCCTTGCCGGTCGACCTCGTCGTCCTTTCCGAGGAGATTGCTCGTCGCGGCGTTGTGATCCCCTCACGTTCCCTCCCCCTCCCCCTTCCCGCACCGTAAAGACACGTAAAGTCCCGGTCGGACGGCGCTGGTTGGGTCTGTCCACGGATCTGTAACCACGTCCGATCGGCAGGCTCTCGTCATGCGCAGCGAACGGCGCTCGCTTTCGTTTGGCGAGGATCACGTACCCCGGCGAGCGACAGGTCATCTTCGACCCTGGAGCGGCCGTGCTTCTTGCCGGGCCAACGTTCCGTGCACCAGCCGCCGGTCGACGACTTGTCGGGTCACGCCCACTCACGGCTTCTCCTAACCCTGGGTCGTGCCCTACCTTCGGGTTCGGTGCCCGAAGGTAGGGCACCCGGCGGCCAACGCTTGAAGAAGTCATGACGGCATCAGCCACCACCATTAACGATGTCCACGATGCTTCCCGGTGCCGAGCCGGGGGTGTACCCCCACTGTGGGACGCCGACCTTCTGGGCGCACAGCCTTGCGCCGCTCTGAAATGTGGGGTTAGTCGGATCGAGTTCGCTGGGAGTGCCGGGCGCGGCCACCGGGGTGCCGTTGCTGTTGAAGTGGACTCCGATTGGAAAGTGGTAGGTGACACCGGTGTTGGTGGGGTCGGGGAAGTCGGGGATCCCGTTCGCGCGCATGCACACGGAAAAGGCCAACATCTCGGTGGGGTTCTGCACGGACGGCTCGCCTCCTAGGGCATACGACGCCGCTGTCAGGTAGGCGTCGCACGAATTGGCCGTACTGCTTCCTACGTGGCTCTTGGAGTTATAGCCCGTCGGGTACGTGACGTGGATGATGTTGTTTGCGTCGATGGTCGGGTCGGATTAATCGGGATCGCCGTGGCTGCGCATGCAGGTTGCCCACTCATTAAGCAATTGAGTCGGGTTGACGTGACCGACAGCCGTCGAGGTGCTCCCCCTTTTGCCATTGGTTCCACCGCTCTTCCCCAAGCTGGCAACATGCGGGGAGCTGGACCCGCCACACGCGGCAAGCCCAGCGGCGGCTGCGGCGAGAAGGAGCACCAACAGGACCGAGTGTCGGTACGCGGTCGTCCTTTCGGGACGTCTCGCGTGCCTTGTCGCAAATAGACCGCGGCTGTGGCACGGAGATTCATAGAGAAGTGAGCCATGTGTGCATTCAACCGCCAGAGCTACCGCCTGGCTCGCCATTGCCTCCCGGTTCACAATTTGCCCCCGAACCCACCGGCCATGTTGAGATTGATCGATCCGGGTTGGGGGGCGCCGGTGCTGAACTTGGAGACGTAACCGGTCTTCTTGGTACACAGGGTGGCGGCGGCCTGAAACGTCGGGTTGGCCGGATTCAAGTCGCTCCCACTGCTTGCGTGGACCGTCTGGTTGTTGCCGGTCGTCGGGTCGGGATAGGTCGGAACACCGTTGGCCCGTATGCACTGGGCGAACTGCAGCGCGGTCGCCTCGTCCGAGGACGCGGGCGCCACACCACCTCCCAGCGCCGTCTCGGCTGCGCTCAGGTAGGAACCGCATGCGCCATCCTCGCCGCGCAACCCACCGGCCCATCCCAATGTGATCTGAATCACCTTGGTCGCATCGACGGTGGGATCAACCTGGTCGGGATCGCCGTGGCCGCGCATGCAGGTGGCCCACTCGTCCAAAAGCTGAGTCGGGCTGCCGGCGGGCACGGTGATGGTACTCACGGAACCGTGGTCACTGTTCCTGCCCAGGCTCGCGACGTGAGGTGGGCTAGGCTCCGAGCATGCGGCCAGCCCGATGACGGCTCCCGCGACTAGGACCACAAGTCCGCCGCATCGTCGTTGCATTGTCGTCATACCTACCTTCCTTGTGCGGCGATTGGATCGTGGTGCGAGGACTGTTTCCTGACGATTCGCATATCCGACTGCGGCTCACCGAGAAGGAAGTTCGATGGACCGCCTGTTCCGCACCACGGGACGCCCAGGAGAGTTGTCATCGGGCTCAAACCGTGCGCAATGCCTCGGTCGGTGACAATCGGGCGGCCCGCATAGAGGGATACAGGCCGGCTACGGCGCCGATGACCAAGGCGGCAGCCACGCCGCTATAGAGGGCCACGGCGGGGATCTGCACCGACCAGTGCTGGCTTCGCGCGTAGACAGCGGTGGCCGCCAAGCCGATGAGGGTGCCGGCTACGCCGCCGAGGATGGAAAGGAGAACGGCTTCTGACAGGAACTGCTCGGCCACGTGGCGTCGCGTGGCGCCGAGCGCCCGTCGCAAGCCGATTTCGGAGCGCCGTTCGAGGACCGAGATGACCATGACGTTGGCGATGCCGACACCGCCGACGAGCAGGGCCACGGCACCGAGAGCGAGGAACAACCCGTTGTAGGCCCCTTTGGCAGCCACCTCGGCCTTCAAGATGTCCGCCGGCTCGGTCCACGCCACGGTGGTTGGGTTCTGCGGGTTCACGGTTTGGGGCAGCACGGCGGCCACGGCGCTGACCTGGGTGTAGACGGCGCGGAGAAACAGTTCGGTGGGATGGTCGTCGAAACCGAAGTATTGCTCGGCGATGGGGAAGCCGATGAAGGCCATCGAGTCCATCTGTGAGAACAGCTGCACGGGATTCAAGATGCCGACGACGGTGAACCCGTATCCGCCGATCCACACCTGTGTCGGGTGGGCCACATTCTCGATGCCGAGCAGGCTGGCGGTCTCAGCTCCCAGGACGACGGCCGGAAAGTGGGCGGTGGCGGCGTTCAGAAAGGCCCCGTGGGCGATCGTGGCCCCCAAGGTGGCCGGCAGGGCGGCGTCGGTGGCAGCGAGCGAGATGCCGTTGGTGTCGATGCTCGGCACAAGCGCCGTGCGGTACACATAGATATTGGGGATGGCGCCGATCTCGGTCACGTCCGTGACCGGCCCGATGCGCGCCACCATGCCTTCGGCGGTGGTGGGGAGCTCGGTCTGCTGACCGAACGCGGTGCTGGAGGCCTGGACGGTAAGGAGGTTGCCGAGCTGGCCCAGCTCGTTGAGCAGACCCGTCTTCGACGATTGGGAGATGCCGAGCACGCCGACGATCGCTGCGATGCCGATGCTGATCCCGAGCGCGGACAGCACCGCTCGCACCCGCCGGCTGCGCAACCCGAGGCTCCCCACCCGGAGCAGGTCGCGGCCCGTCAGCCGGGAACCGCCGACCTCACGCACCGGTCGGAGTATCACCGATTGTCCTCCCGTCTTTGATCTCGACGCGCCGCTCCATGGCGGCGGCCACTTCGTGGTCGTGGGTGATCACCACGATGGTCGTGCCTTCGTCGTGCAGCTCGCGCAACAGCTCGAGGATGGACGCCCCCGTCGCCGAGTCCAGGTTCCCCGTCGGCTCGTCGGCCATGACCAGGGCGGGGCGACCGGCGAGGGCCCGGGCGATGGCAGTGCGCTGCTGCTCGCCGCCGGAGAGCTGGTTCGGGCGGTGGCCCATGCGGTGGCTGAGCCCGACTCGCTCGATGGCCGCCTGCGCCAACTCTCGTCGCTCGGCCAGCCTTCCACCGCGATACAAGAGACCGTCGGCGACGTTGTCGAGCACGCTCAGGCCGTCGAGTAGGAAGAACTGCTGGAACACGAAGCCGAGGCGCCGGGCCCGCAAGCCCGAGAGCTGGGGGTCGGACATGGTCGAGGTGTCCTCACCGGCGATGCGGACCACGCCGCGGCTGGGCCGTTCGAGGGTGCCCATCACGTGGAGCAGGGTGCTCTTGCCCGACCCCGACGGACCCACGATGGCGACCAGGTCGCCCTCGTCAACGCGCAGGTCGACGCCGGCCAGGGCTACGACCGGGGGGTCCCCGGGGTACTCCTTCACCACGTCGACCAGCTCGAGGACCGGCGCCATTGCATGCGGTTCGGCCGGAAGCGGGAGGGTCGGGTCCGGGAGAAGACTCATGACGACGGCACCTGGACGCGCATGCCGACGCTGATGCCTGAGCCGCTCACTTGGACCATGTTGTTGGCATAGAGGCCTGTGGTGACTCCGACGAGACGGCTGGTGTTGCCGGTCACCACGTCCACGCCGTAGCCACCGCCTTGGAGGGCCAAGAGCGCATTCACCGGCACGGCCAAGACATTGCTGGCGGTTTGCGTTGTAATGTTGACGTTCACCGGGGCCTGGTCCAAGGTGGCCAACTCCGGGGTGCTGCCCAAGGTGATGGTGACCGGCACCGTCGGGCCCGAGTTGGTGCCGCTTCCACCCGACGAGCAGGTCGAGGTGTTCGCAGAACTGCTGCCGCTCTGCGCACCGGTGCCGGACCCCGCGCCACCGCCGCTCGGGCAGGTGGCCACGTCGCCGACGGTCTCGATGTGCCCGCCCACGCTCGAGGTCCCATTGGGCAGCACGATCGAGACCGCGTCGCCAGGCTTGACCAGGTACTCCTGAGACACGTCGAGGTCGACGGTCACGACCGGGGTGGTACTCGTGGCTGTGAGCACCGTGCCGCCGCCGCCCCCAGCACTGGCTCCCCCACCACCACCACCGCCGCCGACCGCCGAGCCGACCGACGGCGTCACCAAGGTGACCCGGATGGGACCGGGCTCGAACGCCACCGCGCCGAGCAGAATCTCGCCGGTCGCCGGAAGCCCGAGCGCGCTTTGCCAGCGTTCGACCGCGGAGGCCGTGGCCGAGGAATAGTGGTTGGACTGGGTCAAGCCGGCGCCGTAGCCGAGAGCGATCAGGTCGGCGGTCAGCTCGCCCACGTCTGCGCCGTCGGACATGCCGACGGAGAATGCCCGGTAGGCGGCGATCGGGCCGTAGAGGAGGGGCACGGGTTCGTTGCTGACCGAGTAAACGGACTGGTCCTCCTTGATGACATCGCCCACGTTGGGGAGTGCCGTGTAGGTCGTGCCCGGGTTCTGCGCGCTGGCTTGGGCCAGGGTCAGGGATGCTTGATCACCCTGCAGCTGCGTCTGGTCTGAGGCGACCTTGGCCTGGTTCTGGTCGTGATCGCGGGTCGCGGCGTCCTGGGCGCTGGCCAACTGCTGCTGCGCCTGGGTCAGTTGGACCTGGTCCTGGCCGACCTTTTGGGTATCCGAGCTGCACGCCGGGCTCGATGCGCCCGACCCGGCGCAGTCCTGAGCCCGGGTGGCCTGGTCTGCGCTCAAGGTGGACTGTGCCTCGCCGACGCCGCTCTGCGCCGAAGTGATCGCCTGGTTGTCCGCCGTTGAGGCGTCGGCTTCGGCCTGCTCGTCGGCAGAGAGGTTCTCTTGGTCCTTAGTCACGGCCTGCAGGTCCTGGGCCAACTGCTGGGCGCTCGTCCCCGACGGAGCTGCGATGGAATAGGAGCCCTCGTAGCCGATGGAGCCGCCCTCCTGCACCGACGTGGCGAGGGTGGTACGCACCACCGCAGCGGTGGTGGTCGAGCTGCTGTCGCTCGACGACGAGGCCGGACTCTCGTTGTTGCCGCTGGTCGATGTCAGAGCCACGACGCCGGCCACCGCACCACCGACCAGGGCGCCGGAGATGGCCGCGATGGCAGCGATCCGCTTCGGGGAGAGCTCAGCCATTGGAGCCCGACCCGCCACTGCCGCCCGGCGCGGGGCGTACCGTCGCAGGCCGGTTGCCGGGGATAGGTCCGTTGGGACCGATTCCGGCGCTGCTCACCACGACGTCGCCGGGAGGTCCCGTGCCGGCGATCCACCACGCTGGCGCCTTGACCTGCTTGCCGCAGACCTTGTTGGCGTTCTCGAACGTCGGGCTGTTCGGGTCCACATCGGCCGGGAATTTGGTTTCATCGTTGGGGCCAGGGTCGGGGTAGTCCGGGACGCCGTGGGTCCGCATGCAGTCGACGTACTGCAGCAACTGGGCTTGGGTCGGCGGGGGTGCAACCGGATTGGCGGCCCGCAAAACGCTCTCCGCAGCCAGCTCGTACTGGCTACACGGACCGCTGCTGCCGTGCGCCTCCGAGGAGATCGACGTATTAGTAACCCCTTGCGGAATGGTGATGTTGATCACCCCGTACTGGTTGATCGTCGGGTCGGTCTGGTTGGGATCGCCGTTGGCCCGCATGCAAGTGGCCCACTGGTCCATTAGCTGGGTCGCGTTGCCGCCCTTTGGCGGGGTCGTGCTTGCACCGGATCGTCCGCCGACTGTCGTGGTGTTTGTGCCCAGATTGGCGACGTGCGATGAGTCCGGCGAGCCGCCACTACACGCGGTCAACCCGATGGCGGCCGCTGCGACGAGGATCGCGGGTCCGCCCCATCGGCGGTATCTCGATCTCGGGTCTCGCCACCCCGCCGACACCTCATCGTCGTGCATCGGGACCGTTGTACGAAAGCGGCGGTCACACGCAGGTCACACGTGTGACCAGCGTGTGACCTGCGATCTGCGATTCTGTGTCCTAGGCGAGGTCGCCCCGGGGGGTCGCCCCCTTCCGGGACGGTTGGAGTGCCACGCTTGTGACCAGGAGAACAATGAGGGTGCTCGTAGCGGAAGACCATGAACGCCTGGCCCGGTCGGTCGCAGCTGGGCTGCGCCGCTACGGGATGACCGTCGATCTCGCTTTCGATGGCAACGACGCGCTCGCCCGGCTGCACGACTGTCGCTACGACGTCGTGATCTTGGATCGGGACCTCCCCGGCACCCACGGCGACGACATCTGTCGCAGCATCGTGGCCCAACGCTCCGAGAGCCGGGTCCTCATGCTGACAGCCGCCAGCTCAGTGAAGGACCGCGTCGAGGGGCTGGGGCTCGGCGCCGACGACTACCTGCCCAAGCCGTTCGACTTCTCCGAGATGGTGGCGCGCGTCCAAGCGCTGGGAAGGCGACCCGGGGCTTCCCAAACCGGCCGTTTGGGCTTCGGCCACCTGAAACTCGATCCGGTAAAGCGGGAGGCCACGCGGGAGGGGAGAACCCTTGACCTTCGACCCAAGGAGTTCGCAGTCCTCGAATGCCTGCTCGTGGCCAACGGCAATCCGGTTTCGGCAGAGGAGCTGCTGGAACGAGTTTGGGACTCGGCAACGGACCCGTTCACGACGACGGTCAAAACGACCGTCAATCGGTTGCGGGCCAAGCTCGGAGAACCGTCGATTATCCAGACCGTCCGCGACAGCGGCTACCGCATCGGAGAACAGTGATGGCCATCTCGCGTCTTCAGCTCACCCGACCCCCGTGGTTACACGGGCCAAGGCGAACCGCCCGGATCCGCCTCACCGCTCTTTACGGTGGACTGTTTCTCGTCTCTGGCGCCGCCTTGGTTGCCGCCACCTACCTCCTCTTCGAGCGGGCAACGGCATTCACGAAGCCGGCATTACCCCGAATCCCCCGCTCGCCTTCACTCCAGGATCTGCAGAACCTCCCGCTCCCAAAGGCCTTCGCTGCGGTGGCAAATGACCAAAGTCAAGTGGTTCGCATCGAGAATCTGCTCGGACAACCCGCGGGGGCGGGACCCCTGTCGTCGACTAGTCACCCGCTCCTCTCCGGGCCAGTCGCCACCTTGGAATCTCGCTTGACACAGGACCAGCACCAGCTGGCGCTGGCCACCAATCACCTGGCGCAGGCGGTGCATCAGTTGGCCCAAGCAGGCTCGATCCAAGCTGCGCAGCGTGCGGCCGACTCGCACGAGCTGCTGGTGAACTCGGCCGTCGCGCTCGGAATTGTCGCCGTACTCGCCCTTCTTGCGGGTTGGCTTGTCGCCGGCAGGATGCTGCGACCCATCCGAACCATTACCCACACCGCCCGGAGGATCTCCTCGACCAGCCTCCACGAGCGTCTGGCCCTCGCTGGCCCACAGGAC
>DATNLP010000616.1:0-3194 GCA_035602795.1 Acidimicrobiales bacterium
ATTGCTGGGCCGAGGTTCGGTCATGGTTGCTCCTCCCTGGCGGCATTGGCGGACAACGGCAGGGTTCCCAGGCAGGTGCCAGTTAAGCCGGACCGCAGCGGGGCTTAACCCAGCATCGCACGTTGCCTTCGGGACGAAGAGGCCGCGATCCGTCCCGCTCTGCCGGACTGGCTCCTGCGAGGATGACGGAGGAGAGTAGGTATCCGGTATCCGACCATCACCGGAAAGGGCGGGCGGCAGTGGCAAAGGAGACACAGTTCGCGATTGGGGCCACGGCGAGCTGCTCGGATGGTGTGTGCGGCGAAGTGCGGCGTGTGGTCATCGACCCCGCATCTGACACGGTCACCCACCTTGTCATCCAGCCGGGGCACCGGCGGGAGGCCGGGAGGCTTGTTCCCCTAGACCTGGTCGACACTACGGTTGGCGAAATCAGGCTGCGCTGTACGCGTGCGGAATTCGACAGGCTTGACCGCGCCGAGGAAAGCGACGTGGTCGAAGGTACCGACAGCGGTGGCCTCCTGGGCGACGCCTTGGTACACGAAGGTGGCGAGGCATACGCACCCGCCGGCCCTGGCGATCTCATCGACGTCGGCCCCCAGCCGGTACACCGGAGAGTGGTCGTCCGAGACGTTGTTCCGCAAGGTGAGATACAGGTGAGGCCCGGTGATCGTGTCCACGCCGTCGACGGTGAAATCGGGCGGGTGCGGGGCTTCCTTGCCGATTCCGGCGATGACCGGGTAACCCATGTGCTCCTCCAGGAAGGGCACCTTTGGGGACGCAAGGAAGTCGCCATCCCGATCAGCGCCGTGACCGGAGTCCAGGACGGAATCCGGCTCAACATCACCAAGCAGCAGGTGGAGAACCTGCCGCCGACAGATATCGATCACTCCGGCTAGAGTCACATGGGAGGGCTCAGCGACAAGATCGCGATTGTGACCGGTGGCGGCCAGGGCATCGGCAGGGCGATTGCCGAGAAGCTTGCCGCCGAGGGGGCGGCCGTTGTTGTCACCGACCTGGTCGGGCAGAACGCCAGCCAGACCGCGGACGGGCTGCCGGGAGCCGTCGCGATGGGCGTTGACGTCACCGACCGCCAGGGCGTGCAGGCCATGGCCGACCAGGTCGTACAGCTGTTCGGGCGCATCGACGTCCTGGTCAACAACGCTGGCTGGGACAAGGCCAGCCCGTTCGTCGACTCCGAACCGGGCGACTGGGACCGGGCGATCGCCGTCAACCTGTACGGCGTGCTGCACACCTGCAAGGCAGTCCTGCCGATCATGGCCGCGCAGGGCAGCGGGGCGGTGGTGAACCTGGGCTCGGACGCCGGCCGGGTGGGATCGTCCGGCGAGGCCGTCTATTCGGCGGCCAAGGGCGGGGTCATCGCGTTTACCAAGTCGCTCGCCCGGGAGATGGCGCGCCACCAGGTCAGGGTCAATTGCGTCTGCCCCGGCCCCACCGACACCGCGCTGTTCGCGTCGTTCGCCGGGCCGAAGCTCCGGGAGGCGCTCACAAAGGCGATCCCGTTCCGCAGGCTCGGACAGCCGGCAGATGTAGCGAACGTCGTCGCGTTCCTCGCCTCGGACGAGGCATCCTTCGTCACCGGCCAGACCGTCAGCGTCAGCGGCGGCCTCACGATGAGCTAAGGCGCTCAGCCTGCTGCCCGACCTCGACCCGAAGGAGGCATCCGAGGTGACCAGCCTGAAGAACGAACCGGCCGCGACCGACTTCGACCGTCCCGAGCATCAGGCCAAGCTCGCCGACCTCTACCGCGACTTCGAGGCGGCCGGCATGACGCCGCTGTGGCGCACCCGCGAGGGCCTGATGCCGCCGCATCCGCAGCCGCGCGCCGTACCGCATCTGTGGCGGTGGGCCGAGCTGTACCCGCTCGCCGCGCGCAGCGCCGACCTGGTGCCGGTCGGGAGGGGCGGTGAACGCCGCGCGATCGGGCTGGGCAACCCGGGCCTGCCCGGCGACCCCTACGCCACGCCCACGCTGTGGGCCGCCATCCAGTACCTCGCTCCCCGGGAGAGCGCGCCCGAGCACCGGCACACCCAGTCCGCGTTCCGGTTCGTCCTCGAGGGCGAGGGTGTGTGGACGGTGGTCGACGGCGACCCCGTGGCCATGCGCCGCGGCGACCTGCTGCTCACGCCGGGGTGGCATTTTCACGGGCACCAGAACGTCTCCGACACCCCGATGGCGTGGCTGGATGGCCTCGACATCCCGCTCGTCGCCACCATTGACCAGGGGTTCTTCGAGTTCGGCCCGGACGAGCTGCAGGACACTTCGACCCCGGACCGCAGCCGCAGCGAGCGGCTGTGGGGCGGCCCGGGCCTGGTCCCGGTCTCGGCCGCGGGCAGTCCGTGCCCGGCGTCCCCGCTGATGGCCTACCGGTGGGCGCACACCGACGCCGCGCTGGCCGCGCAGCTCGAGCTCGACAACGAAGGCCATCCCGGCGTCGTGGCGCCCGGTCACGCCGCCGTGCGGTTCACCAACCCCGCGACCGGAGGTGACGCGCTCACCACGATGCGGACCGAGATGCACCGCCTCCGGGCCGGCACCGGCACCACGCCCACCCGGACGACGGCGTCCTCGGTCTGGCAGGTCTTCGACGGCAGCGGCATGGTCGCGCTCGACGGTGATTCACTGCGGCTGACCCGCGGCGACGTTTTCGCCGTTCCCTCGTGGTGTGAGCTGGCCCTGCACGCCGATTCCGACCTGGACCTGTTCACCTTCTCCGACGCACCCGTGGTCGAGAAGCTGTCGTTGCTGCGCACGGAGGTCAGCGGCTGATGGAACACGCCGCGTAGACTCGCGGCAGCACACGGTACACGGGGGAGGGCGTTGTGCGAGTCGGGGCTGACTCCACCGTGCACCCTCTCGGTTCGGGGTTCACGATCACGATCGGCTCTGGCGAGACCACGCTGCGGCCGATGATGTGGATGTTCCTCGCGATACTGGCGACGTTCCTGATCACGAGGACCGTGACCAGGCTGATCCGCTCCGGCAGCGGCGGCGGTGTCGGGCTGGGCAACGTGCGGTTCGGGGGCACCCACGTCCACCATCAGGTCTTCGGCATCCTGATCATCATCGGCACGGGCATCGTGCTGGTGTCCGCAACCCCGCACGGAGTGGCGCTCGACGTCGCCGCAGCCGTGTTCGGCGTGGGCGTCGGCCTGACCGTCGATGAGTTCGCGCTC
>DATNLP010000447.1:0-2911 GCA_035602795.1 Acidimicrobiales bacterium
GCGCTGGTGTCGTCACAGTTGATGGGCCTGGCCTTCACCCGCTACATCATGCGGATCCCGCCGCTGTCGACCGCGTCGCCCCGCCAGATGGCGCGGTGGGCCGGGCCTACGCTCGATCGCTACCTGTTCGGGCCGGTCGAAGAATGACCGACCGACACGGCTAGCCCCGGCGTCGGCGGAGCTCCGCCGCCACCTCTTTGCCGTTGGCCTTGCCCGAGGTCGCCTTCATGACCTCGCCGGTGAACAGGCCCATCAGCTTGTCCTCACCCCCGGCGAAGCGCGCCCACTCGTCCGGATGGGCCGTGATCACCTCGTCCAAGACCGCGGCCAGCGAGTCCGCTCCGAGTGCCTCGAACCCCATCTCGCTCGCCAGCGCCGCCGGGTCGCCCCCGCCGCGCTCGACCAGTGCGGCGAGCACCGCCTTGGATTGCGTGGCCGAGAGCTGGCCCCCCGACTCCATCGTCACCAGCGCCGCGAAGGGGCCGGGCTCGAGCGTCAGCCCGGCGTCTCCCGTCGCCGCCACCTCGTTGGCGGCGCGCGCCAACGCCAACGCCGCCGGCGCTCCGGCTCCGGTGGCCGCCGTCACCAACGCGTCCAGCCCCAGGTCGACCACCGCCCTGATCTGGTCCACCTCGGCATCGCTGGGCGACCCACCCAGCGCTTGGGCCAGCTGGCGACGCCGGTCCGACGGCATCGGGCCGAGCCCGGCCTCCACCCGGTGGCGCCACGCCGCATCGGGCGCCAGCGGGACCAGGTCGGGCTCGGGGAAGTAGCGGTAGTCGTTCGCCTCCTCCTTGGAGCGCATCGACTCGGTGCGACCCGCCGATTCGTCCCAGTGCCGCGTCTCCTGGTCGACCGTGCCACCGCCCTCGAGCACGGCGATCTGCCGGGCGGCCTCGTACTCGATGGCCCGGACGAGCGAGCGCAGCGAGTTGAGGTTCTTGATCTCACAGCGCGTCCCGAAGGCCGACGACCCCACCGGCCGCACCGAGACGTTGGCGTCGACCCGCATGGAGCCCTCCTCCATGCGGCCGTCGGACGCGCCGGTCGCCATCAGGATCCCCCGCAGCTCCGAGACATACGACCGCGCCTGCGCGGCCGAGCGGATGTCGGGCTCGCTCACGATCTCGACCAGCGGCACCCCGGAGCGGTTGTAGTCCACCAGCGCGTGGTCCGCCGCGTTGATGCGGCCACTGGCGCCGACGTGGGTCAGCTTGCCCGTGTCCTCCTCCATGTGGGCCCGCGTGACACCCACCCGGAACCCGTCGGGCAGCTCGAGCCAGCCCTGCACGTTCAGCGGCAGGTCGTACTGGCTGATCTGGTAGTCCTTGGCCTGATCCGGGTAGAAGTAGTTCTTGCGGGAGAAGACCGAGGGCCGGATGTCGCAGTGCAGCGCCGCCCCGATCCGCATGGCCAACTCGACGGCCTGTTCGTTCAGCACGGGCAACGCCCCCGGCAGCCCGAGGCAGTTCGGGCAGATGTTGACGTTGGGCTCGTCGCCGAACGCGTTACGGCACCCGCAGAACAGCTTGGTCTCCGTCGCCAGCTCGCAGTGCACCTCGAGCCCGACCACCATTTCCCAGTCGCTCACGGCGCGTGCGCCTCCACCACCCGTGCCACCCGGAAGAGCATGGCCTCGCCCAGCGCAGGCGCCAGCACCTGCACGCCGACGGGCAGGTCGTCCTCGCCCGTGCCGAAGGGCACCGACACCGCCGGGTGCCCCGACAGGTTGGAGGGGATGGTGCACACGTCGTTCATGTACATGGCCATGGGGTCGTTCACCTTGGCCCCGAGCTCGAAGGCGGTCGTCGGCGCCGTGGCGCCCAGCAGCACGTCGACCGACTCGTAGGCCCGGTCGAAGGCCCGCATCACCAACGTCCGCACCCGCTGGGCCTGCCCGTAGTAGGCGTCGTAGTAGCCGGCGGACAGCGCGTAGGTGCCGAGCATGACGCGGCGCTTCACCTCGGCACCGAAGCCGGCCGTGCGGGTGGCCGTGTTCATGGCCGCCGCGTCGTCGCCGTCGACCCGCAGGCCGTAGCGCACCCCGTCGTAGCGGGCCAGGTTGGACGACGCCTCGGCGGGCGCAATGAGGTAGTAGGCCGACAGCCCGTAGCCGAACTCGGGCACCGAGATCTCCTCCACCTTCGCCCCGGCGTCGGCCAGCGCGTCGGCCGCCTCCTGCACGCGGGCGGCCACGTCGGCCGCGCAGCCCTCGATCAGGTCGCGGCACACCCCGACCCGCACGCCCTCCGCGCCCTCGTGCAACGAGGGCAGCGTCGGCTCGGGCACCGACGGCAGCGACGTGCTGTCGAGCGGGTCGTGCCCGGCCAGGACATCGAACAGCAGCGCGGCGTCCTCGACCGTCCGGGCGAACGGGCCGATCTGGTCGAGCGAGCTGGCGAACGCCACCAGCCCGTAACGCGACACCCGGCCGTAGGTCGGCTTCATGCCCACCACGCCGCACAACGCGGCCGGCTGGCGGATGGAGCCGCCGGTGTCGGAGCCCAGTCCCAGCGGGACGAAGCCGGCCGCCACGGCGGCGGCCGAGCCACCGCTGCTCCCGCCGGGCACCTTGCCGGGGTCGTGGGGGTTGCGCGTCGGGCCGAAGGCCGAGTTCTCGGTCGAGCTGCCCATGGCGAACTCGTCCATGTTCGTCTTGCCCAGCGCCACCGCGCCCGACGCCCGCAGCGCCGCCACCACGGTGGCGTCGTAGGGGGGCCGCCAGCCCACCAGGATCCGCGAGCCGCATGTCGTCGCCGCGCCCCGGGTACACAGGTTGTCCTTGAGCGCGACGGGCACACCGGCCAGCGGGCCGGGGTCGCGGCCCGCCGCCACCTCGGCGTCGACCGCGTCCGCCTGCGCCCGGGCCTCGTCGCCGAGGACGGTGAGGAAGGTGTGGAGCGCGCCGTCG
>DATNLP010000633.1:0-2965 GCA_035602795.1 Acidimicrobiales bacterium
CGTGTGCACGGGACGGTCAGGCTGGCAGACGGGCGGGAGGCGCATGGACGACACGGTGGACGGGACCGACACGGGAGAGGGAACTCTGACGCGCCTGGCCGAGGTCGCGAGGCCCGGCGGGCCCACCGGCCCCGCCGCCGACACCGACTCGGCAAGCGCCGCCGACCCGGCCACCGCCGCCGACACCGACCTCGACGCCGAGGACTCCGATGCACCGCCCGCTGTCGACCCCAACGAGATCCGCTTCCGGCCCGGCGTCCGGCGCGAAGGCCCGTTCCAGGTGCAGTACGTGACCGTGCACGGGTACCGGCGGGCCTACGTCAAGGCGGGCAGCGGTCCGGCCGTCCTCCTCGTCCACGGCATCGGTGACAGCTCCGACACCTGGCGACCCGTGCTCGAGCAACTGGCCGAGGACCACACCGTGATCGCGCCGGACTTGCTCGGCCACGGACGGTCCGAGAAGCCGCGCGCCGACTACACCGTGGGCGGCTACGCCAACGGCATGCGTGACCTGCTCTCGGTCCTCGAGGTGGACCGCGTCACCGTCGTCGGCCACTCCCTCGGTGGCGGCGTGGCGGCGCAGTTCGCCTACCAGTACCCCGAGCGCTGCGAACGGCTCGTCCTGGTGGGGAGCGGGGGCCTGGGCCGCACCGTGAGCCCGCTGCTG
The DNA here is from genome assembly GCA_035602795.1 of Acidimicrobiales bacterium. GTDB lineage: Bacteria > Actinomycetota > Acidimicrobiia > Acidimicrobiales > RAAP-2 > Bog-473. The sequence goes on from DATNLP010000633.1 coordinate 668, forward strand.
CGGGTGGCCGCCGTACCCGGTGCCGAGGCGCTCATGCCCTTGCTGGGGCTCCCGCCCGTCAAGCTGTTCAGCCGGCTCAGCGCCAGCGTCCTCCGTCTGTTTCACACGGCGCTCGGGCGCGACGCCGAGGAGATGCTCGCCGTGTTCGACGCGCTCCCCAACACCGAAGCCCGGCGCGCCATCTTGCGCACGCTGCGTTCGGGCGTCGACTGGCGGGGCCAGGTCATCACCATGGTCGACCGCGCCTACCTGGCCCAGGGCGTGCCCACGCTCATCGTGTGGGGTCGGCGCGACGCCATTATCCCGCTCGGTCACGCCCGGCTGGCTCACCTCGCCTTCCCCGACAGCGAACTGGTGATCTTCGACGAGGCCGGCCACTTTCCCCACCACACCGATCCGCCGCGCTTCGCCCGCGTCGTGCGCGAGTTCGTGGCGGGCACGCCGCCCGCCTGTCACGACCCCGATGTCTGGCGCGAGCGCCTCATGCGCGCCGGCCGGCGTCGGTCGGACTGGGCGGCGGTGGAGCTGCAGCTGGTGGGGACACCCGGGGACCCGGTACCCGACGCCGACTGACCCGACGCCGCCGCCCGGCCCGACTAGTACAGGATCAACTGCGTGCAGCGGTAGGACGCCATGAGCCGCTCGGTCGTCTCGTTGGTGACCGTGGCGTCCCACACCTGCGTGGTCCGGCCCAGGTGCAAGGGCGAGGCGGTGGCCTCCACCTTCTCCCCTTCCCGAGCGCTCGAGATGAACTGTGACGAGCAGTTCACCGTCGTGAAGCTCCTGGCCCCCTCGGGCCAGTGGTGGCTGACCCCGAACGCACACAGCGCGTCGGCCATGGCGATCACGACGGGCGCCCACAGGTAGCCCGTCCCCGCGATGAGCGGGTGCGTCACGGTGAGGCGCGCTACGGGATCGCGGTCCTCGTCGGGCAGGGGGACGTCGATCCCGAGCAGGTCGAGGAACAAGCGGGCGTCGTAGGGGGGTGGCACCGCCCCACAGCATGCCCGAACGCGCGCCCGCGCACCGGGAGCCCGCTGGCCGGGCTGCGTCCACGCGTCTGCGAAGATCTATGCCCATGCTCCGCCTCGTCCTGCCCAAGGGCTCGCTCGAACGCGCCACCCTGCAGCTGTTCGAGGATGCCGACCTGGCCGTCGAGCGGGCCTCGAACGTGGCCTACCGGGCCACCATCGACGACCCGCGCATCGATGACGTGCGCATCCTGCGCCCCCAGGAGATCCCGGTCTACGTCGCCGACGGGCTGTTCGACTTCGGCATCACCGGGCGCGACTGCATCGAGGAGCGGGGGAGCGATGTCGTCTCGTTGGGCGAGCTGGCCTACTCAAAGGCCACGGCCAACCCGGCCCGCATCGTGCTGGCCGTCGGCGCAGATTCGGCCGCCAACTCGCTCAAGGAGCTGGCGTCCGCCCTGGCCGACCGCCCCGGCCGCCTGCGCGTGAGCACGGAGTACCCCGAGCTGACCCGCCGCGCGCTGGCCGAGCACGGCATAGAGGCCGACGTCGCCCTCTCCTACGGCGCCACCGAGGCCAAGGTGCCCGACATCGCCGATGCGGTCGTCGACATGACCGAGACGGGCAGCGCGTTGCGCGCCGCCGGCCTCAAGGTGATCGAGACGCTCTTGGTGTCGCACACCGAGCTGATCGCCAACCCGGCCTCTGCCGCCGACTCCGCCAAGCGCCACGCCATGGAGCAGATCCTCACGCTTCTACAAGGCACCCTCGAAGCGCGCGGCAAGGTCTTGGTGAAGCTCAATGTCTCGGCCGAGAACCTCGATGCGGTCCTGGCCGTCCTCCCCTCCATGCGGGCGCCGACCGTCTCGGAGCTGTCGGGCGGTGGCGCGTTCGCGCTCGAGACGGTGGCGCTCAAGTCCGATATCAACGTGCTCATCCCGGCGCTGCGCGACCAGGGCGCCACCGACATCCTGGAGCTGCCCCTCTCCAAGATCGTCCACTGACGTGGGCGGCCCCGTCCCGTCCGCCGGCGTCCATCACGGGCGGGTCACCTCCTTCGAGCGGGCCCGGGGCCTCGGCACCGTGACCGGCGACGACGGCGCAGTCTTCGACTTCCACGCCACGGCCGTCGCCGACGGCAGCCGCACCATCGACGTCGGGACCGCGGTCACGTTCACCGTGGCCGCCGGCCATCGGGGCCGCTACGAGGCGCGCTCGCTGGTGCCGGCGCCTGCCTCCGCTCCCGCCACCCCGGCCGGCTGACTCTCCCACCACGCGCCCCCGTAGGCGCGGGCGAACAGCTCGAGGGCGGCGCCGACCTCCTCCC
>DATNLP010000450.1:0-3430 GCA_035602795.1 Acidimicrobiales bacterium
GTGGCCGGCGGGACGGTGTGGGTGGACGAGCCCGCCGGCCAGGGCCTCGACGCCACCTACACGACCTACGACGGCTCCACCCTGGCGAAAATCGCCTCCTTCAGCGGCTCGGTGACCACGACGGTGGTCGACACGTCCGCCGGTGCGCTGGCGCTGGAGCCCGCCGGCGGCGCCACCTGCCCGCCGCCCGCCGCCAACGCCCCGTCGTCCTGCGTCTATCGCATCGACCCCCAGGGCGCCGTCGCCAACGCCCTGGGAGTGGGTCCCGCCGTGCTGCTGATCGGGCCGGGCCCGGCCGTCATCGCGTCGGACACGTCCACGGACCAGTTCGCGCTGATCCGGATCTCGGGCACGTCCGGCTGACCGGACCGGCCCGGCGCGGCAGAATGCCACAGCCCCGGTGTCCGTACCGGGCCCGGGCGGGAGGTGACCGATGACGCATCTCGCACTGAAGGACGAGCTCCTCGATGCCCAGCTCCTGCGCACCGTGGGCAGCGCCCCCTACGGCGGTGCGGATGTCGGGGAGTGCTTGAGCACGGTGGCGCGCATCAAGGGGACGGACCTGGCCAGCTGGCACAACGAGTGGGTGTCGACGGCCGCCGCCACCCAGTCGCTGGCCGAGCGCGCGCTCGAGGCCGGCCGGACCGAGACGGCGCGGCTCGCCTTCTTGCGCGCCGCGAGCTACTTCCGCACGGCCGGCGTCATGCTGATGGCGCCGCCGGCCGACGAGCGGCTCGTGCGCGCCTACGCCGCCCAGACCGAGGCCTTCCGCCGGGCCGCCGCGCTGTTCGCCCAGCCGCCCGAGATCGTCGACATCCCCTTCGACGGCTCGCCGCTGCCCGGCTACCACTTCCGCCCCGACGGCGACCCCGGGCGGCGCGCCACCGTGCTGCTGGTGGGTGGCTACGACGGCACGGCCGAAGAGCTCTATCTCCTCAACGGCGCCGCCGCGCTCGCCCGGGGCTACAACGTGCTGGCCTTCGACGGCCCGGGCCAGGGCGCCGCGCTGCTGCGCCTCGGCCTGACCATGCGGGCCGACTTCGAGCGCGTGGTCACGGCGGCCGTGGACTACCTGTGCACGCGCCGCGACACCGACCCGGCGCGCCTCGCGGTCATCGGGCTCAGCCTGGGCGGCTACCTGGCCCCGCGGGCGGCCAGCGTCGAGCACCGCCTGGCCGCCTGCATCGCCGACTGCGGGTCCTACGACCTCTTCGCGGCGGCGCGCCAGCGCATTCCGGGGCCGCTGGCTGCCGCGGTCGACGGCGGGTCGGGCGCACGGAGCGCCGTGCTCCGGCGCATCCTCAAGACGCTGGCGGCCAAGCCGACGGCAGGGTGGGCGCTGCGACGCGGCCAGCTCGTGCACGGCGTCGACGACCCGCTGGACTACCTGCGGGCGCTGCGCGACTTCAGCCTGCAGGGCCGTGCCGGCTCCATCCGCTGCCCGACGCTCGTCTGCCTGGCCGAGGGCGACGACATCTCCGAGTCGGCGCCGCGCCTCTACGCCGAGCTCACCTGCGACAAGGAGCTGGTGCACTTCACCGCGGCCGAGGGGGCGGGCGACCACTGCGAGGCGGGCGCCCGCACGCTGTACCACGCCCGCACGTTCGCCTGGCTCGACGGGATCCTCCACCCGGAGACGTGACGGCACGCCGTGCCCACCGCCGCCCTCGGGCGCACGGCACCCGGTGCCGCGCCAGGCACGTGTGCAATGTCTCCGATTCGCACCCGGGCGCCGCCGCTTCTCTCTTGCTGCGAGACGGCGGTGGGCGCATGGAGGAGCTACCGCCGGATGACGAGAGCGGCCTTTCCTTCGCCCGAGAGATCATCGAGGGCAACCGAGCGCCCGGCCATCATCATCACCAGCGCCTCCGCCGGACCCGTCACCTCGGGTCCGTTCCCATGAGACCAGTCCATATCGGTGGCCGTGAGCTTCAAACCGGCGATGCGCTTCTTGGCACCGAATATGTGCACGTCGTCCTTGACGAAGTCCGCCACGGGAACGAGGTGGGACTCGGGCAGATCGCGTGCGATGCCGAGCGGCCGGCACATGTCCTGACCATGGATCAGGACATGCATCAGGCCCCTGACCGGCCGAGCCCCGGACCGGGCTTGGCGGCTGGCAGCGGCGCTCCGAAGAGCCTGCAACACAACTGCTGGGTCCTGTTGACCGCGTACTTGCCCGTCAGCCGCCACCCATCGGTTGTAGTTGAAGCCGTGGCGGACTATGCCGCGGAAGATCGTGCCGACTCCGAAGGCGCCCCCCGCGCCAGCGGTCAGGTGAGCGAGCACGTCCCTGATGCGCCACTGGGCGCACAAAGAAGGAGCGTTCCACTGCTCGTCGTCCAACGCGGCGAGTCGCTCGGCCAGATCGAGCATTTCGTCACGTTCTGCGTTCCCTCTGTCCACGTCAATCCTGCCCGTTGTCCGTACATCCGCCGGTGACGGCGTCAAGTCCGGCTCGCGAGTCCGACGGAAGACCCGTCCTGTCGGTTTCTACTTGCGGGTGGCCGCGACCTGCCAGGCCAGGGCTCCTGCCGGGTCGTACGTGAGGACGATGATGGCGGACTCGATTGATTCAACGTCCCATCCCACGGAAAACGCCAGCCGAATCTCGTCTTGTGTCACCCGACGTGGTCCCCAGTCACCTGGTTGGCGGTCGCTGAAGCAGAGCATGTGATAGCGACCACCCGGTGGCACCACTTCAGCCAGACTGCCGACGTAGCGCTCGCGCTCGTCGTCATTCAGGACGTGGAAGAGCCCGCAGTCGAGCACGGTGTCGAACGGCTCACCCAGATCAACGAGGCGAAGCGCATCTGCGACGACGAAGCGCACGTCCACGCCCCGTTCGGTCGCCTTCGTCCCGGCCAGCTCGATGGCCCGCACCGACAAGTCGATCCCCACCGCTTCGTAGCCGAGTGAGGCCGCCATGAGAGCGTGCTCGCCGGTGCCACAACCGACGTCGAGCACCCGGCCGACCAGGTCCCCAGCCGTGGCCAGGCGTTCGAAACCCGGCTGGGGTCGCCCGATGTCCCACGGTGGGGTGCCGGCCGCGTAGATGGCATCGAAGTCGTGGGGTGGACGGGGCGTAGGCGTCATGCGGCCCGGATCGCCCCGGGGTCGTGCCGCCGCGCTTGGAACGCGAGCCCGGACGTGGCGTCGTCCTCGGCGACCACGAACCAGTCCTCACTCCGATAGGTCACGGGCAAGCCCAAGAGTTCAGAGTAGAACTGAGCGAGTGCGGCCGGCTCGGGACAGTCGATGACCACATGATGAAGGCGACCGATCACGCGGCCAATCTTGTCATTCGGCGCTACACCTGAGGGACGCGCTCAATGAACATCCGTCAGCGATACGTAGTGGCCTGTTCGATCGGGGCCAGCGCCGTCGCGTTGCTGACGACTTTGAGCGCGACGGCGACGTCGGCTTCGAC
>DATNLP010000452.1:0-2093 GCA_035602795.1 Acidimicrobiales bacterium
GTGCGCTCGGCCAGCGGCGACACCCCGCCGATGGCACTGTAACGGCCCTCCAGCTCGGCCAGCTGCTCGGCGGTGGGCGGCCGCCCCCGCCGGATGCGCGTGTAGAACGGCTCGATCTCGGGCGCGCCCGCGGGCGTGCCGTGTGCCATCAGCAGGACGCCGACGCCTGCACTCACGGCGCCGCCGACGTCTCCTCGTGGACGAGGTCCACCACCGCGGCCAGGATTCCCGGGTCCGACTCGGGCAGCACGCCGTGCCCCAGGTTGAAGACGTGCCCGGTGCTGTGGCCCGCGCCGGCTCCGTTGCCGCCACCGTCCGCCGCCCGCGCCAACACGGTCCGCACCGCGTCCTCGACCACCGGCCACGGAGCCAGCACCAGCGCGGGGTCGAGGTTGCCCTGCACCGCGCGTCCCGGGCCGATCCGCCGGCGGGCCTCGTCCAGCGGCACCCGCCAGTCCACGCCCACCACCGAGGGGCCGGCCGACGCCATCAGCGCCAGCAGCTCGCCCGTGCCCACCCCGAACAGGATGGTCGGCACATCCAGGTCCGCCACGCCCTCGAGCACCGCCCGCGTGGCCGGCAGCGCGAAGCGGGCGTATTCGTCGGGTGACAGCGACCCCGCCCAGCTGTCGAACAGCTGTACCGCCTGCGCTCCCGCCTCCACCTGCGCGCGCAGCGAGGCCACCGCCATGGCGGCGAGCCGCTCGGTCAGTTGCGCCCACAGTGCCGGGTCCGTGTGCATGAGCGCCTTCACCGTGGCGAAGGTCCGCGACGGGCCGCCCTCGACGAGATACGACGCCACCGTGAACGGCGCCCCGGCGAAGCCGATCAACGCCACCCCCGTCCCGGCCAGCTCCCGCCGCACCGCCGCCACCGTCTCCGCCACGTAGGGCGCGTCCTCCTCGGGAACGAACGGCCGCAACCGCGACAGATCGGCCGCCGAGCGGAAGGGCGACGCCACCACGGGCCCACGACCGTGCTCCACCTCGACGCCGAAGCCGATGGCGTAGACCGGCACCACGATGTCGGAGAAGAGAATCGCCGCGTCCACCCCGTAGCGGCGCACGGGTTGCAGGGTCAGCTCCGCGGCCAGCGCCGCGTCACCGATGGCGGCCAGTATGGAGCCGTCCCCCCGCGCCGCGCGGTACTCGGGCAGCGCGCGCCCGGCCTGGCGCATGAACCACACCGGCGTGCGTGCCACCGGCTCGCGCCGGTAGGCGCGCACCAGGTCGGGTCGGGCGTCGTCGGGGCGTCCGCCCGCCTCCGGGTTCACGCGATCGGCTCTATGACGACAGCCGTTCCGTAGGCGCAGATCTCGGTCCAGTTGCCGCCCATCTCCGATGTGTCGAAGCGCATGGCCACGACGGCGTTGCCGCCCCGGGCCTCCGCCTCGGCCACCATGCGCTGCACGACGTCCTCCCGGCTCAGCTGGAGGTTCTTGGTCATGCCCTTCAGCTCACCGCCGGCCAACGACTTGAAGGCGGCGCCGAACTGCGAGCCGACGTTGCGCGAGCGCACCGTGAGCCCGAACACCTCCCCGAGGACCGAGGTCACCTTGTAGCCGGGCACGTCGTTCATGGTGGAAATGAGCATGGCCGTCCTTTCGATCCGGCTCATCGTAGGCGTCGGCCCCTTGGTCTCCCGGGCGTGGCCGGGCGTCTAGACTGAACCGTTCCCCGTGCAGACCGGGGAGAAAGGGGAGAGGTGCCCGAACATCCCGATCTGCAGGATGAGCAGGAATTCCTCGACCGTGCCTACGACGGGTTGGAGTTCATGCGGGGCGAGGCCCGGCAGATGCTCGAGGGCGTGCTCGATCTCGGGCGGGGCGGCACCTTCCAATCGCGCACCGAGCGCGACATCGTCGTGCGTACCAGCCTGGCCCGCCTGGAGCAGCTCGACATCGGCGACCAGGCCCTCTATTTCGGCCGCATCGACCGCCTGCCCGAGCCGGCCCCCGACGACGGGCCCGCGGACGGTGCGCTGGGCGAGTCCTTCCACATCGGGCGCCTGGCCGTCTCGGGTCCCGACCACGAGCCGCTCGTCGTCGACTGGCGCGCCCCGGTGGCCGAGCCCTTCTACCGGGCCACCGGGCT
>DATNLP010000026.1:0-17137 GCA_035602795.1 Acidimicrobiales bacterium
GCCGATTCTGGGTGGGCGTCGGCGCCATCGCCCTCGACCTCATGATCGCCGTCTTCGTGTCCTCTCTCCTGCGCGCCCGGCTGCGGCCGGGCACCTGGCGGGCCATCCACTGGCTGGCCTACCTGAGCTGGCCCGTCGCGCTCGCCCACACGTTCGGCATGGGCACCGACTCGCGCCAGGCCTGGGTCATCGCGCTGGGGGTGCTCTGCGTCGCCTCGGTGGCCGTCGCGCTCGCCTGGCGCCTCCGCCAGGCGTCCCGGCAGGTGGCGGCGCGCCAGGCCCACAGCTCGGTCCCGGTCGCGCCGCCCAAGCACCTGGCGCTCACCGCACGTGGCAGGGCAGGCACCCATGGCTCCTAGCGTGAGCGAAGCTCTGCCCACGACGGCCCCCTACCGCCTCCTCGGCCACCCCACCGACCTGGCCGGCCACCTGGCCAGCCTGGGCCCCGTGCCGCTCCCCGATTCGGCCGGGCGGAGCTGGCGCGAGGCGTTCGTGTCCGTCCTCGAGGCGTCCGGGCTGGCCGGCCGCGGCGGGGCCGGGTTCCCGGCCGCCATCAAGCTCGCCGTGGCGCACGCCGCCGGCCGCTCCGGGACCGTCGTCGTCAACGCCATGGAGAGCGAGCCGGCCAGCGACAAGGACAAGCTCCTGCTCATACGGTCCCCGCACCTGGTGCTCGACGGCGCCCAGCTGCTGGCCGCGGCCTGCGGGGCCGGCCGGGTAGCCGTGTGCGTGCCCGAGGGCCGCCAGCAGGTGGCGTCCTCCGTCTCGGTGGCCCTGGCCGAGCGGGCCCAGGCCGGCTGCTCGCCCGTCCCCGAGCTCCTCCTGCGCCCCCCCGACCGCTACGTGGCGGGCGAGGAGTCCGCGCTCGCCACCTGGATCGACACCCGCCGCTCCCTCCCGACGTTCCGGCCCGACAAGGGCAACGCCCTGCGCATCGGGCGCCGGGCCGCGCTGGTGCACAACGCGGAGACGCTGGCCCACGTCGCCCTCATCGCCCGCACCGGCCCGGACGCGTTCCGGGCCCACGGGCCAGTGGAGGACCCGGGCACCTCGCTCGTCACGATCTCGGGCGCGGTGGGGCACCCGGGCGTGGTCGAGATCGCCCGCGGCACCCCGATCGTCGACGTGGCCGGCCGGGCATCGATGGTGGGTACGCCGCAGGCACTGCTGGTCGGCGGGTACGGCGGCGCCTGGATCGGCCCGGAGCACTTCGGGACGCCCTACGCCTCGCTCTCACTGCGCGCCATCGGCGCCACGGCGGGCGTGGGCGTCGTCGTGGTGCTCGGGTCGGACGCCTGCGGCGTCACCGAGTCGGCCCGCGTCGCGCACTACCTGGCCCAGCAGAGCTCCGGTCAGTGCGGCCCGTGCGTCTACGGGCTTCCGGCCGTCGCGGACGACATGGCCCGGCTGGCCCGGGGTCAGGCCGACCCGGGCCTGCTGGTGCGGCTGCGCCGCCGGCTCGACCAGGTCGACGGGCGCGGCGCCTGCCGCCATCCCGACGGCGCCGTCACCCTGGTGCGCAGCGCGCTGGGCGTCTTCGCGGCCGACGTGGCCGCGCACGCCCGGGGCGCCGTGTGCCCGCACTGGAACCGCCCGTCGCAGCTGCGGTTCCCCGATCCCTCCCGGAGGGCGTGACGTGTTGCGCATCCTCATCGACCCCGTCGCCTGCGACGCCTACGGCTTCTGCGCCGAGCTGCTGCCCGAGGCCATCACCCTCGACGAGTGGGGGTATCCGATCGTCGACGGCCGGCCGGTGCCGCCCGAGCTGGTCGAGGCGGCCCGACGGGCCGTCCGCGACTGCCCCCGGCGCGCCTTCACCCTGCAGGAGCGCCGGGGCGGCCATTGAGCCGCCCGGCCACAATGGCCGGGTGAGTGCGAGCACCACCCCCGCCGGCCTGGTGATCCGGCCGGCCAGCGAGGCCGACCTGGAACGGGTCGTCGAGCTGCTCACCCTCGGCGCCCCGCCCGGGGGTCGGGTGCCCGACGAGGACCCCGGCGACCTGGCGCCCTACCGCCGGGCCCTGCGCGAGATCGAGGCGGGCGACGGCGACGTTCTGGTCGCCGAGCTCGACGGCCGGGTCGTGGGCATCTACCAGCTCATCGTCTTTCGTCACCTGCAGGCCAGGGGAGGGCGTTGCGCGGAGATCGAGTCCGTGCACGTGCACCCCGACCAGCGGGGGACGGGTGTGGGCGGGGCCCTCATGCGCGACGCCGTCGAACGGGCGCGCGCCCTCGGTTGCTACCGCGTCCAGCTCACCTCCAACGCGGCGCGGGAGGATGCGCACCGCTTCTACGAGCGCCTCGGCTTCGTCCCCTCCCACGTCGGGTTCAAGCTGCTTCTCTCTTGATCCTTCGACATGCTTCGACCCCCTGGGTCGGTGTGGCCGGGATGGCTGGTTGCCTTCCTTCCGTAATCGTGTAATCTAGTAATATGACTAGTGACAGAGCAGGGTTCAGGGGGCCGAGAGGGCGCCGGCGGGCCGAGAGCCCCCCGCCGTCGGGGCCCGAGCAGGAGCGCCTCATCGGGGCCTGGTTCAGCGGGCGGGTGCCCGAGACCTGGTTCGACGGCAGCCCGACCATCGAGATCGACGGCGACGAAATTCAGGTGGTCGGCAGCCTGCCGGCGCCCCAGCTGCCCGAGGGCGCCGGTGAGGACGAGGTGCGCGTGGCCGAGCAGGCGCGCATCAGCGGCTTCCGCGAGGAGAGCCGCGGCGCCCGCATCCGCATCGCGGACGAGGCTCAGCCGGCCTTCCGCCGTTCCGTGTCCTGGGGCGCCGAGTGCGGCGGCTCCCGGGTCCTCTTCACCACGGCCGGCGTGCCGGCCATGACACGCCTCGGCATGCGCGACCGGCGCGTCCTCGACACGCTGATCGACGCCGGCGTGGCCGGCAGCCGGAGCCAGGCCCTCGCCTGGTGCGTGCGCCTGGTGGCCCAGCACGAGGCCGACTGGATCGGCGAGCTGCGCCAGGCCATGTCCAAGGTCGAAGAGGTGCGCAACCGCGGGCCGCGGGGCGGCGACACCGACTGACCGCGCCGACATCACCGCCCGCCCCGCGGGCGCGTGCCAGCATGCGGCATGGATCATTACCACCAGGTGCAGGAAGACCTACGCCAGCCCTACCGGCAGCTCCGTGAGGCCATTCCCGAGGTCATGGCCGCCTACAGCGCCATGGGTTCGGTCGTCATGGCTGAGGGTGCGCTGTCGTCCAAGACTAAGGAGCTCATTGCGTTGGCGATCTCCATCACCCGCGAGTGTGACGGCTGCGTGGTGGCCCACGCCCGGGGGGCGGTCCGGGCCGGGGCCTCCAGCGAAGAGGTGGCGGAGATGATCGGAGTCGCCATCCAGATGAACGGCGGCCCGGCCACGGTCTGGGGACCGCGGGCCTTCGCCGCCTATCACGAGTACAGCGCCGGTTCCTGATCGTTCCCCTGGCGCCGCTCGGGCGGCAGCCGGACGACGCGCGGCGGCGGGTCGTCGAGGTGGCGCGGCCACAGGTGGCGGGCCAGCACGACGTTCGTCTCGCCGGCGTAAATGAACAGCTGCGAGCCGAGCGACAACCAGAACACCAGCCCGAGGACGGTGGCGAAGAACCCGTAGAGCTCGGTGGCGTGGCGCAGCGCGTGGCCGACCAGGAGGCCGCCCGCGGCCTCCAGCAGCGTCCAGCCGACGCCGCCGATGATCGTGCCCGGGAGCAGCGCCGTCCACCCGGTGCCGTCGGGGGCCAGGATGTGCAGCGCCAGCAGGTAGGCGCCCAGGTTCACCACGACCGCCCCGAGCAGCGTCATGACCCAGTACACCGCCGAGTCGTTGTGGACGCCGCCGATGGTCGAGAGCCCGGCCAGCACGGCGCTGCCCACCACCGCCGTGGCGATGGTCCCGAGCAGGAACAGGCCGCGCAGCACGCGCCGCCCCAGGCCGGCCTGCTTCTGGCGCGGCACGTCCCACATGGTGGCGCTGGCCTGCTGCAGGGTGTTGGTCACCCCCAGCGACCCCCACAACAGCCCGATGAAGCTGACGGCGAAGGCGAGCGGCGTGGCCCGGTGCAGCGCCGAGATGTTGGACGCCAGCTTGTCGCCGATGACCGGGAACTCGGCCAGGGCCGAGTGGATCACGCGCTGCTCGGCCTCGGGGTTGTTGCGCAGGACGATCCCCGAGATGGTGACGAAGAGGAGGAGCAAGGGGAACACGGCCAGGAACCCGTAGAAGGTCACCAGGGCCGAGAGCGACCCGCCCCGGTCGTCGCCGTGCTTCTTGAGCACCGCCACCGGCACCGCCGTGATCGCTCGACGCCGCTGCCCCTCGTCGAGCCGGCGGAAGAACTTCCGCCAGAGTCCGGTCAGGTGGACACCGGAGTGAACGTGCACTCCAGGTGCTTGATCCCGTTGATGAAGGGGGAGAGCAGGCGGTCGGGTTCGCTCGACGCCTGAATGTCGGGCAACCGCTCGAAGAGGCGCCGGAACATGACGTCGATCTCCTGGCGGGCCAGGTGCGCGCCGAGGCAGAAGTGCGGCCCGGCGGCGCCGAAGCCGATGTGGGGATTGGGCGTACGGCGCACGTCGAAGGTGTAGGGGTCCTCGAACACGTCCTCGTCCCGGTTGGCCGAGTTGTAGTACATGATCACCCGGTCGCCTGCGGCCATCTTCTGGTCGCCGAGCACGGTGTCCTCGGCGACCGTGCGCCGCATCCAGATCACGGGCGAGGCCCAGCGCACGATCTCGTCGATGGCGCTCGGCGCCAACCCGGCCGGGTCGGCCTGCCACAGCGCCCGCTGGTCCGGGTGCTGGGTGAGCGCCAACAGGCCGTGGCTGATGGCATTGCGCGTGGTCTCGTTGCCGGCCACGACCAGCAGAATGAAGAACGACGCCACCTCGGCGTCGGTCAGCTGCTCGCCGTCCACGTTCGTGTTGACCAGGGCCGAGGTCACGTCCTCGGTCGGCTGCTCCCGGCGGACCTGGGCCAGGTCGAGCATCAGCATGTTGAGCTGCTGCGCCGCCGTCATGAAGGCCACCATGGGATCGCCACCCTCGGGGACGTACTCGGGGTCGCCGTTCGACAGGATCACGTTCGAGGCGTTGAACACCGTGTCGTAGTCCGCCGGGCCGATGCCCATCATGTCGCAGATGATCTCGAGAGGCAGCCGGGCCGCCACCTCGACGGTGAAGTCGCACCCGCCCGCCTCCGCCACCCGGTCGATGACGTCGTTGGCGATGAAGTCGATGCGGTCCTCGATCGACTTGATCATGCGCGGGTTGAAGGCGGACGACACGATGCGACGCAGCCGGGCGTGGCGCGGGTTGTCCATGTTGATCATGGAGCCGAAGAACTCGTTCATCTCCTCGGGCAGGTCGATGACGGAGGTGGCGCCCTTGCCCGACCGGAAGATCTCGGGGTGACGGCTCGCCTCGGAGATGTGGGCGTGTTTGGTCAGCGCGTAGAAGCCGTTCCCCTTGGTGATGACGTAGGCCAGCGCCTCGGGGATCTCCGGCTCGTCGAAGTGGGGGATCGGCCGCTCGCGCCGCAGCGTCTGGAAGGCGCCTTCCCGCTCTTCCCAGGGCCTGGCCCAGAACTCCATGTCCGAAAGGTTGATGTCGTCGACCGCCAGGACGGCACGTGGTTCCATGCGGCCAACCCTACCCACCACCGTAGGCTCCGATCATGTGCGACACGCTGTGCGGCCCCGGTCCGGCCGGGATGGTGTTCGCCAAGAACTCGGACCGGCCGCCCGGTGAGGTGCAGGTGGCGTGGCCCTTCGGCCGCCGGGCCTCCGCCGGTTGCACCCTGCGCACCCAGTACCTCAGCATCGGCGACACCGGCGCCCACGCCACCTTCCTGTCCTGCCCGACCTGGCTGTGGGGGGCCGAGCACGGCGTCAACGAGTGGGGCGTCGCCATCGGCAACGAGCGGGTGGCCACCACCCACGACGCCGCCGCCGCGGCGCCGGCGCTGACGGGCATGGACCTGGTCCGCCTCGGTCTCGAACGCGCCCGCAGCGCCGCCGAGGCGGTCGACGTCATGACCGGGCTCCTCACCGAGTGCGGGCAGGGTGGCATCGCCGACGCCGCCCACCAGGAGGCCTACGACTCCTCCTTCCTGATCGCCGACCCGCACCAGACCTACGTCCTGGACACGGCGGGCTCCGACTACGCCGTCGCCCCGTTCCCCGGCGGCACGGCCATCTCCAACCGGATCACGCTCGGCACCGGCTGGACCCGCGCCTCGCCCGCCTTGAAGCCGGGCGACGACTTCGGGCGCTTCCGCGACGCCACCGAGCACACGGCGTACGCCGATGTCCGCCTGGCGGCCAGCCGCCGCTTCCTCGACGCGCCTCCGCGCGGCGGGCTCACGGCGGCCGCCACCGCGGCCCACCTGCGTGACCACGGCACCGGCCCCTGGGGTGCGCCCGGCGCCGGCGGGCCGGTCGTCCCGCCCCCGGCCCGGGTCGGCGACGACTTCGGCGGGGTCACCGTCTGCATGCACGTGCGCGACCTGTGTGTGACCACGGCGTCCATGATCGCCGAGCTCCCCGCCGCGGTGGCCGACGGCGCGCCGCTGCGCGTCTACGTGGCGGCCGGCAGCCCGTGCGCCGGCATCTTCGTGCCGGCCTTCTCCCAGACGGCCAACGGGCCGCCGCCGTTCGTGCCGTTCGAGCTCTCGGGCGAGGAGCTGTGGCACGCCGCCGACGCGGTGCGCCGGCAGGTCGAGGACCACCCCCAGGCACTGGCCGACGTGCGCGCCGTCCTGCAGCCGGTCGAGGACGAGCTGTGGGCCGAGGCCGACGCCGTGCTCGGGGAGCCGGGCCGCTGGGCGGCGTCCGGCGCCTCGTGGGGCGGCCGCGCCCTGCACGCCTTGGGTGCCTGCATCCCCTAAATCGGGTGGGCGCGGCGGTACGCTGCGGCAGCTGTCCGTTACCCGTACCCGTGCGCTCCTACTCGCCAAGGAGGACGTCATGACCACCTATGTACTGAGCTCGGACGACATCGCCGTCGGCGATGTCGTCACTTCACAGCTGGAGAAGCTGTGGGGCTGGTACCTGGCCGGCGGCATCATCTCGGTCATCTTCGGCTTCTTCGTCATCAGCTGGCGCCATGCCACGGTGTACGCGGCCATCTACTTCGCCAGCGCTTTCTTCATCGCGGGCGGCGTCTTCGAGATCGTGGGGTCCATTCGCATGCCCCGCCAGCGCTGGCTCAACCTGGTGTTCGGCCTGTTCTGGGTGGGTGCCGGCATCGTCGGCTTCGTCTGGCCGCACATCACGATCTTCGTGGCCGCCGTGATCATCGGCTGGTCCTTCCTCGTCCTCGGGATCTTCGACATCGTCTCGTCGCTGCAGAACCATCACCTGCCCTACTGGTGGGCCTACCTCATCCGCGGCATCGTGGCCCTGGGTCTGGGCTTCCTGTGCATCCGTCACCCCAGCGGCACGCTCCAGGTGGTCGTGGTCATGATCGGCATCTTGGCCATCCTCTTCGGGGTGGTCGAGATCATCGGCGCCTTCTCGGCCCGCCATGCCACGCGGTACTGGGAGGCACTGAAGAAGCAGCAGCCGACCGTCTAGGCCTCTAGGCGGCCCGGCGCCAGTAGCGTCGGTTCGGTGCGGCTCGCCAGTTTCTCCATCGCCGGCGGGGCGGCGCGCCCCGGGCTGATCGTCGGCGACGACGTCGTGGACCTGGGTGACGACCGCACCGGGCTGCCGGCCACCATGCGCGAGCTGTTGGCCCTCGGCCCGGTCGCGTTCGAGCGCATCCGCGCCGCGCCGGCGAGCGGCGCCACCCGCCACGCGTTGGCCGAGGTCCGCCGGCACGCCCCGGTCCCCGACCCGCCGGCCATTCTCGCCATCGGCATGAACTACCGGGCCCACGTGGCCGAAATGGGGCGCGAGCCGCCCGAGTGGCAGTACTGGTTCAACAAGCAGCGCACCGCCGTCGCCGGCCCCGGCGACCCGATCGTGCTGCCCACGGTCTCGGACATGGTCGACTACGAGGGGGAGCTGGCCATGGTGATCGGCCCGCGCTGCCAACACGTGCCCGCGGCACGAGCGCTCGGGGTGGTGGCCGGCTTCACCGTGATCAACGACGTGAGCGCGCGCGACTGGCAGTGGCGTACACCCACCTTCACCATGGGCAAGTCCTTCGACACCCACGCGCCCTGCGGCCCCGAACTGGTCACCCTCGACGAGCTGGGCGACCCGGGCGACCTCTCCATTCGCACCTGGGTCAACGACGAGCTGCGCCAGGACTCGACGACGGCGGACCTCATCTTCGATTGCCGCGAGATGATCGAGTACCTGACCACCGCCTTCCCGCTCGAGCCGGGGACGGTCATCGCCACCGGCACGCCGGCCGGCGTGGGCGCCGGGTTCGACCCGCCCCGCTTCCTGGCCGACGGCGACAACGTGCGCATCGCCATTGAGGGGATCGGCGAACTCAGCAACCCGGTCGTGCAGGGAGGGCCGCCCGAGCCCGTCGGCTTGGACTGACGGCCGGCCCGGTGGGCCGGCCGGACCTCAGGAGCCCTGCTGGAGCTGGCGCAGGTGGTCGGCCAGGTTGGCCATCACCTGCAGCGCGAACTGCGGCGTCTCACCGATGAGGAAGAGGAACCGGTGCTTGTCGATCACGGCCAGCTTGGTGTCCTCGACCGCCACCGCCGTCGCGCTGCGGGGCGACCGGTCGACCAGCGCCATTTCGCCGAACGTCTCGTCGGGACCCAGGGTGACACTGCGGCCGTTGGCCAGCTTCAGCTCGACCTTGCCCTCGATCACGCCGAACATCTCCTCGCCCTCGGTCCCCTCCTCGAAGATGACCGCTCCCGCGGGCACCTCCCGGGTCTCCTTGGACGCCTTGAACACTCCGAGAACCTTCACGGGCTCGCCCTCTCCGTTCGCGCACCGACCGGCTTCTACCTGGTCAATCGGATCCTAGCCAGGGGTTTCGCGAACGGGAGGTGAACTTCGGGCCGCCGCCTGGGTCACGCCGGTGGGCGGGCACGGCAGAATGGTGGGGTGCCAGACACCGCCTCCGGGCTGACCGACGCCGAACGGGCCGACCGCCTGAGCAAGCTGCAGGGGATCATGGACCTCATGCGCCCGGCCGTGCAGGCCGACGGGGGAGACCTGGTGCTCGTGCGGGCCGACGTCGAGACGGGCGTCGTGGAGGTCCAGCTCCAGGGCGCGTGCAGCTCCTGCGCCATCAGCGGTGCCACCCTGCAGGGGGGCGTCGAGCGCATCCTCCGGGAGCGCCTGCCCTGGGTGACCGAGGTCGTCGGCGACGTCGACGACTCGCTCAGCTTCGAGGAGAGCTCGGTGCTCGGCTCGGGCGGCTACGTCCCCAGCCTCTGAGCAACCGCCCGACTGGCCGCCCGACCGCCCGACCGCCCGACCCGCCGCCAGACCACGCTGTCCGGAGCCGGCTGCCGCCTGGGACCCGGATGATTAGTTAGCACAACTAAGTATACTGGTGGTATGCCACCCCAGCCCGTCGTCGCGCCACCCACGGTTCGCCAGTATGAGGACGAAGAGGTGGCCAGCCGGCTGCGCAGCGCCGTGAACCGGCTGCAGCGACGGCTGCGGCAGGAAGCCCTCGGGGGTCTCTCCCCGGGCCAGGCCTCCGCCCTGGGTTCGGTGCGGCGCCTGGGCCAGCCCACCCTGGGCGAGCTGGCCGCGGTGGAACAGGTGCAGCCGCCGTCGATGACGCGGATCGTCGCCGCCCTCTGCGACGCCGGCATGGTCCGGCGTGAGGCAGACCCGAGCGACCGCCGCAGCGCCCGGGTGCGCATCACGCCGGCGGGCGAGCGGGCCCTCGAGCGCATGCGCACGGCCAAGAACGCCTTCCTCCGGCGCCGGCTGGCCGAGCTCAGCTCGGACGAGCAGGTGCAGGCGGCCCAGCTCGTCGCCCTCCTCGAGCACCTCCTGGTCGAACCGTGAGGCGCCGGGTCCGCGAGGCCGGCCGGCGTACCTTCCGCGCGCTCTCCGTCCGCAACTACCGCCTCTACTTCACCGGGCAGGTCATCTCGGTGTCGGGCACCTGGATGCAGACCGTGGCGCAGGCCTACCTCATCCTCTTCCCGCTCCACGGCACGGGCCTCGAGGTCGCCATCGCCACCAGCCTGCAGTTCCTCCCCATGCTGCTGCTCGGCCCCTTTGGCGGCCTCGTCGCCGACCGCCTCGACAAGCGCAAGGTGCTCTACTGCACCCAGGCCTCGGCCGGCATCCTGGCCCTGATCTTCGGGCTCCTCGTGGTGACCCACAGCATCGAGATCTGGCAGGTCTTCGCGCTGGCCACCGGCCTCGGGGTCGTCAACCTGTTCGACAACCCGGCCCGCCAGACCTTCGTCTTCGAAATGGTCGGCAACGACCTCTTGCCCAACGCGGTGAGCCTCAACAGCGTGCTCATGAACTCGGCCCGGGTGATCGGCCCGGCCATCGGCGGGGTCCTGATCCTCACCCTGGGCGTGGCCACCTGCTTCATGGTCAACGCCTTGTCGTACGTGGCCGTGATCGTGGCGTTGTCGATGATGCGGGCATCCGAGTTGAACCGCCGTCCCGGCGTGGTCCGCGCCAAGGGGCAGGTCCGGGAGGGATTCCGCTATGTCTGGCGTACACCGGATCTGCGGATCCTGCTGTCCTCCATGGCCATTGTCGGCGTCTTTGCGTTCAACTTCACGGTGACGTTGCCACTCCTCGCCAAGTTCACCTTCCATGGCAGCGGCGCCCTGTACAGCGAGTTTTTGGCCGCCATGGGAGCGGGGGCCGTCCTCGGGGGCCTGTTCACGGCTCACCGCAGCCGCCCCTCCATCCGGATGCTGTCCTTCATCGGCGTGGTGTTCGGCGTGGCCATCCTGGCGGTTGCGCTGGCGCCGACAGAGACGGTCGCGCTCGTCCTCCTCGTGGTGATGGGCGCGGCGTCCATCTCCTTCGTGGCCACCAACAACGCCTCGCTCCAGCTTCGGGCCGACCCGGCCATGCGCGGCAGGGTCATGTCCCTCAATGCCATCGCCTTCCTCGGCAGCACGCCCATCGGGGCGCCCTTGCTCGGGTGGATCAGCGACGTCTCTAGTCCCCGCGTGGCACTGTTCATTGGCGGCGTGGCGACCTTGCTGGCCAGCATCCCGCTCTTCACCTTGGCGGCACGGCACCGGCGGTCGGAGACGGACGAGGGCCTGCTCGACGATTCGGGCGCTGTCGAGTTGGATGGGATGGCGCCGCTGGTGCCGCTGCCCATGACACAGGTGGTGGACCCGCTGGTGGAGCGCCGGACGAGCTGAGCCACGCGGCCGGCCGGACCCCCCTGGCGGGCCCACAATGGGCGGGTGCTGATCCGACGGGCCACGCCCGGCGACGTGACCGCGCTGGCCACCGTCCACGTGCGCAGCTGGCAGGCGGCCTACCGGGGACTCATGCCCGACGAGGTTCTCGACGGCCTCTCGGTCGAGCGGCGCGCCGTCATGTGGCGCGCCATCATCAAGTCCGGGCTGCCCGGCCACGTCGTCCTCGTGGCCCAAGGGGACGGGGACGGCCGCGATGGCGATGCTCTGTGCGGCTTCGCCCACGTCGGGCCGGGACGCGACGCCGACCTCGGCGCGGAGACGGCCGAGCTCACCTCCCTCTACCTCCTGTCGGAGGTCTGGGGCCGTGGGGCCGGGCGCGCCCTCATGGCGGCGGCGGTCGACGCCATGCGCGACGCCGGCTACGTCTCGGCCGTGCTGTGGGTGCTCGTCACCAACGAGCGGGCCCGGCGCTTCTACGAGATCGCCGGCTGGTCGTGCGACGGCACCGAGAAGTCCGAGCTGTTCGGCCCGGCCACCCTGACCGAGACGCGCTACGGGCGCCCGTTGTAGCGGAGGGTCGTCACCTGCGCCGTACGAATGGGCTGACTGCGGTCGGCTGGGTCGGCCTGGCGGCGGAATCTGTCCTCTTCGTCATCCGACATCCCGACATCCCGACATCCCGACATCTCATGTTTTCTTTTGACATCCGCTCCCGGTGCGACCGTTCATTCGTCGATGGGCCGCACGAACTCACTCGCCGCCAAGGACGACCAGACCGGCACGGACACCGGTGCCGCTCCCGATTTGACGTTGCGTACCCTGGCTGGGCTCTCCAACGCCGAGCTCCGCGAGTGGGCCGGTGCCGAGGCGCGCCAGGTGGCGGCGCACCAGGGACGCTTTGTCGCCTTGGTGGGCGAGCTGGACCGGCGCCAGGGCTGGCGCGACGAGGGAGCGACCTCGTTGTCCCAGTGGATTGTCGAGGCCACCGGGGCCGCCCCGGCTACGGCGCGGGCTCAAGCCAAGGTTGCCGACCGCCTCTTCGACCTGCCCGCCCTGGCGGGTGTGCTGAGCGCCGGTGCGGCCTCTTTCGACCAGGTGCGCACCGTTGTGCCGGTGGCACGGCCCGACAGCGACGCCACTTGGGCCGAGCTGGTCCGGACCCGCTCGGTGCGCGAGCTGTCCGAGGCGGTCCAGGCCGAAGGGGCCCAGGCCGGACGCCATTCCGAGGAGAGCCGGCGCTCCGTGCGATTCAACGAGGCCTGTCGCACCATGGTGGCCCAGCTGGCGCCCGAGGTCTTCTCCGAGGTGCGCACCGGGCTCGAGGCTCGGGCCGCCCAGTTGGGCGACGGCGAGACGCCGCTCGATGAGCGTCTGGCCGACGCCTTGGTCGAGGCGCTGCGTGTCGGGGGGCCGCGGCCCGGGCCGGGTGCGGCGGACCCCTACCTGGTGGTGGCCCACGTGCGGCTCTCAGATCTCTTCGACAGCGGGGGAGCCGGCGACGAGTTGGTGGCCGAGCTCGAGCGCGGCGGCCTGATCAGCGCAGCGACCCTGGCTCGCCTGGCCTGTGACGCCACCATCGTGATCGGCGTCGACGACGACGAGGGCCACACTATGTACGAGGGGCGGCTGGTCAGGCTTGCCACGCCGACGCAGCGCCGCGAGATCCTGCGTCGGGACCGGCACTGTCGCTTCCCGGGCTGTGGCAACGTGGCCTTTTGGATCCCCCACCACATCACAGAGTGGGCTGCCGACATGGGCCGGACCGACCTCGACAACATGTGTTGCCTCTGCGAACACCACCATGCCCTGGTGCACACCAAGGGGTGGAGCCTCACGGGCGATGCCAACGCCGAGCTGACCTTCACCGGCCCGAGCGGCCGGGTCATGACCTCGCGCCCGTCGCCGTTGTGGACCAGGGTGACGGGGCCGCGGCGCTCGAAACCCTGACGAAGTCTCGAAGTCCGAACGCTTGCTATTCCTCGAGCAGCCCCCGCCGTCGCGCCACCGCCACCAGCTCCAGCTGGTTGTGGACGCCCAGCTTGCGGTAGAGGTTCTTCACGTAGCCGCGCGACGTGTTGACGGAGATGCCCAGGCGGACCGAGGCGCTCTGCAGGTCGATGCCGTTGACCAGCAACCACAGGATGTCGCGCTCGCGGCGGGTCAGGGCACCCTGTTCCTGCTGTCTCCGGCCCGACGAGCGGGTGCTGGCCGGCCCGCACAGCATGCGGACGGTGTCCTTGTCGGTGGTGAAGCCTTGGTCGGTGAGGGACGGGATGACCTCGACCACGCTGGCCAGGTTGGCCGTCTTGGGCAGCAGGGCGGACGCACCCGCATCGACCGCCGCCCGCACCATTGCCGCCGTGGGCGGGTGCTCGGAGAGCAGTAGCACCCGCGCCTCGCCGACGACCTCCAGGCAGGACCGCGCCGTGTCCGTCCCGTCGCCGCCGCTCAGTTGCGCGTCCATGACGATCACGTCGATCGACGCCTCGCCGCACACCCGCCGCGCACCCTCAGCGTCGGAAGCCACGCCGACGCACGCCAGCTGTGGTGACGCGTCGATGGCCAGCGCCAGGGCTTCGGCGAACACCGGCTGGTCGGCCACGACCAGGACCCGGATCGCCTCCCCGCTCACGATCTCGGCGGCGCGGTCCGGGCCACGCCTGCTCCCAAGCCGCGCCCGGTTGAAGTTGCTGCCCGCCACGCCATGTCTCTGTCTATTCCCAGAAACGTCGGGAAACAGGTATGCCCAGGTGGCAGCGTCGAAAGTAGGCCGGGCGCCGCCGCACCTACGCCGGTTTCGGCTCCTTGGGCAGGCCCAGGGCTCGCTCGCCCACGATGTTGCGCTGGATCTCGGCCGTCCCGCCCCAGATCGTCTCCGAGCGCGAGAAGAAGAACAGCGACTGCAGGTTGTTCACCGGGTAGCTCGCCTTGGCGCGCCGGGCCCCCGGCAGCACCGTGTCCTCGCCGTCGTCGCCCAGCAGGATCTGGCCCTCCATGCCGTAGAGGTCCATGGCCAGGAGCAGCGTGGCCTGGTGTGCCTCGGACCAGAACATCTTGTTACACGCCCCGAGCTTGGCCGTGGTGTGGGTGTCGTTGAGCGCGTCGGTCAGTGTCCGCCAGCCGTTGATCTGCATGATCTTGATGTTCGACCACGACCGGGCCAGGCGTTGGCGGATCAGTGGGTCGTGGTCGCGTCCCTTCCGGCGCGCCAGCTCCAGAATCTGGTCGAACTCCTTCTGGAAGCGGCGGTGGCCGGTCGTCGCCGACGTACCCCGTTCGAATCCGAGCGTGGTCATGGCGACTTTCCAGCCGTTGTTCACCCCGCCGACGACGTTGTCCTTGGGGCAGCGCACGTTGGTGAAGAAGACCTCGTTGAACTCGGCCGACCCGTCGATCTGCTCGATCGGCCGCACTTCGACCCCGGGCTGCTTCATGGGCACGAGGAGGTAGGAGATGCCGGCGTGCTTGGGCACGTCGGGGTCGGTGCGGGCCAGCAGGAAGATGTAGTCGGCGTAGTGGGCCTGGGTGGTCCATACCTTCTGGCCGTTGACCACCCATTCGTCCCCGTCCAGCTCGGCCCGCGTCTTCAGGCCGGCCAGATCGGACCCGGCGTCGGGCTCGCTGAAGCCCTGGCACCATGCGATCTCGCCCTTCAGGATCCCCGGGATGAACTGCTGTTTCTGCTCCTCGGTGCCCCACTGCAAAAGAGTGGGGCCGACCAGCGTGTCGCCGAAGAAGTCGCCTCGCAGTGGGGCGCCGACGCGGGCGAACTCCTCGTTGAGCACCACCTGCTGCAACAGGGTGAGGCCCTTGCCCCCGTACTCGGCCGGCCAGCTGGCGCAGATCCAGCCGCCCGCGAAGAGCTTGGCCGTCCACTCCTCGTTGAACGCCTTGCGCTCCTCCGGGGTCATGGAGTGGCCCTCTTCGCCCCAGCCCTCGGGCAGGTTCTCCCTGAGCCAGCCGGCGATCTCGGCCCGGAACTCCTCGGCAGCAGGTGGATAGGTCAGATCCATGGTCTCGACGGTACCCGGCCCCGTGAGCAGGCGAAACCGCCGCTCCCACCCCTGCCCGACCGGGGCGCGCCGGTAAGATGGCGTGTCGGAAGCTTCGGAGCGTATTCCCCGCCCGGGGAAAGAGGACGAGGAGGTGTGGCCATGTCGAAGGGCGAACCCCCAAGTAGGACCGCCGGCGCCGGCCGCACTCCGTCCCTCGGCTGATCCCACGTCGGGGCACGCCGTGAGCCCCCGACGGGGGCCGTGTACGGAACCAGGCGCCGGTCGCTGACCACCCCGGCGGGCCACCAGGCGCCCGCCGGCGTCCCGCGTTGATCCCACCCGTTCTGAATCCATAGGAGGTGATTCCATGGCCACGCCACCACCGACGAGCGCACCCGCCCGCGCCGGCCTCTTCAACGGCCGTCCCCGCGTCCCCGGGCGCGGCCCGCATCAGCGTCGCCGCCGCACCCGTCGCATCCTCGCGTCCGAGGGCGTGTTCGACTCCATCGTGTCGCTGGCCGGCCTGCTCGGCCGCCCCGTGCGCAACCAGCGGGGCCAGGAGATCGGCCGGCTGGTCGACGTGGTGGCGCGCTGGTCCGACGGCCAGATGTACCCGCCAGTCAGTGGCTTGGTCATCCATGTCGGGCGCCGCGATGCCTTCGTCCCGGCTTCCGCCATCGACCGGATCGGCCACGCCGAGGTCCTGTTGCGGTCGTCGCGACTCGACCTGCGCGACGTCGAGCGGCGCAGCGGCGAGGTGCTGTTGGCCAAGGACGTGCTCGACCACCAGCTGGTCGATGTCGAGGGCGTTCAGGTCATCAGGGCCGCCGACCTCTACCTGGCCGAGGTCATCGGCCGCATCCGCCTCGTGGGCGCCGACGTCTCCACGGCCACGCTGCTGCGGCGCCTCGGCCCGCGCCGTTGGCGCCCACGCCCCACGCCCGACCGGGTCATCGACTGGGCCGCCATCCAGACCTTCGCCGAACCGACGGGCGAGGCCGGGGCGGCCACCCAGGTGCGCCTCAAGACGACCAACGAAGGCCTGCACCGCCTGCGCCCCGGCGAACTGGCCGACCTGCTCGAGGACCTGCGGCGCGACGAGCGGCAAGAGCTGCTGGCCGCCCTCGGGCCCGACGAGGCCGCCGACGCGCTCGAGGAGATGCAGCCGGAGGACCTCGTGCAGCTGCTGCGAGAGTCGGACCCAGTCGAGGCGGCGCGCCTGGTCGCCGCCATGGAGCCCGACGAGGCGGTCGAGGCGTTGCGCGATCTGCCGCTGGCGCTGCGGGGCGAGGTGCTGCGCCATATCCCGTCGACGACCGCGCTCGCCCTCAGGCAGCTGCTGGGCTACGGCGAGGACGAGGCGGGCGGCATCATGACCACCGCTCTCGTCACGGCCAAGTCGGGGGACAAGGTGAAGAAGGTCACCGATCGCCTCTCCGAGGCGCGCGACCACGACGTCGACCTCGACGCCGTCGCCGTCGTCGACAGTGACGGCCGCCTCTTGGGCGACGTCGACGTGCTGGACATCCTGTTCGCCCTGCGGGCCTCGGCGGATACGCGCATGTCGGCCCTCCTCGACGAGGAGGACGTGGTCACGGTCCAGCCGAAGACGTCGGTGCACGAGGTGGCGAACCAGCTGGTGGAGACGCGCCGTCGCTCCATGGTCGTGGTCGACGACGACGGCCGGCCGATCGGCCGCATCCTGGCGGACGACGTCCTCGATGCCGTGGTGCCCACCAAGGGCCGGTTCCACTTCCCGCGCCTGCTGTCGTGACCTCGCCGCCCCGGGGCCGGACGGCCCGGGTCGGCTGCCGACCCCCTGACCACGGCTTCGGTCGCCGCGGGGGTCGCCCGGCCGGGCGCCGCTTCCCGCCCCGGC
>DATNLP010000099.1:0-7567 GCA_035602795.1 Acidimicrobiales bacterium
GTTGGCATTCCCGCCACAGCGCCGCCGTCGACGGGCAGGGTCACCCCGGTGATGTAGGAACCTTCGTCGCTGCACAGGAACAGTACGGCGTGAGCGATGTCCCACGCGTCTCCTCGGCGGCCGAGCAGGTTGGCGCCCGTCCTCACCAGTGCGTCGACCGCCTCGCTGCCTTGGGTGACTCGCGCCGCCGCCTGCATCGGCGTCGCGATGATCCCCGGTAGCACGGCGTTCACCCGAACGTTGTCGCGCCCATGCGCACCCGCCAGATCGACTGTCAACCCAAGGAGCGCTGCCTTGGACGAACTATACGCCGGGTGAGATGATCCCGAGTCTCGGATCGCGGCGATCGAGCCGATGTTCACGATCGAGCCGCCACCGCGAGCGATGAGCGCTGGAAGGGCGAACTTGCATGCCATGAACGCGCCGGTGAGGTTGACGGCGATGATGCTCTGGTAGAGTTCTTCGGACGTCTCGGTGATTGATAGATGCGACGTAATGCCAGCGTTGTTAACGAGGATGTCGAGGCCTCCGAAGCGATCGATCACTGCAGTTACCATGGACTCACAGTCGGCCGGACGGGTGATGTCGGCGGAGATGATCTCCGCCTTCCCGCCAGCCTCCTCGATCATCCGCAGGGTTTCCTCGGCGCGAACGGGCACGTTGTCGACGAGCAACACCGCTGCGCCCTCGCGGGCGAGCACGACAGAGATCGCCTTGCCTGTCCCGACGCCCGGCCCACTTGACCCCGCGCCGGTGACGAGAGCCACCTTGCCCTCCACGCGACCAGCCATGCAGTGCTCCAATCGCCCAAACGCCTCGGCTCAAGATAGCAGCATCTGCTCAGGACCCTTGCCGAAGCGCACGTGGAGCTTCGCGAACGGACCGCGACCGAAGTGGAGGTCTCCGAGCTCTCGAATGCGCGCTCGATCCGGATCCGCTCCGTCGACCGTCGTGCGCCGAGCGGTCCAAGCTGGCCGCGATGAACACCTCGATTCCCGTGGCCAACACCTTGGCCATCGGGTCAGCGGACGCGGTTATCGCCACCGGCATGACCCCAGCGCGGTGCTGCTACGCGTGGAGCGGCGAATCACCTGGCATCAGCTTCAACTGCTCCGGCCGCATCACCGTTTCCACGCTACGCACTACCGCCACCCGGCCACGCTTTACAGGCATCGTGACTGAGCCTCAGCGTCACTACTTCTAGATCGTTCGTCCGGACAGCGTTGGCGAATGCTCGTCTTCCGGAGGCCCAGACCAAACACGCTTACCCATGGTCCGCTCGCCTGGTTTCGTAAATAGGAGGCCCTCATATCCATTTTCGTAGACCGCCTCACAGATATCTCCGTACCTGGAAACCCCGCCCAGGTAGGCGAGATACACGCGAGGTTTGCCGGGAATGTTCGCTCCGACATATTGCGTGTCATCCTTTGAAATCAGCGTCGCATTCGCCGTCTGAGCAACGTGATCCGTCCACAGAGCTTCCGCTTCTGGCGAAGCCTCGACAGCTTGGATGCCGCCCTCCTCTAAATCCGATACGAGTCGCGTGAGCCAGTCGACGTGCTGTTCTATGGCCACCATTACTTGGGCTCGAAGGGAAGGGCTGCCAGGCTGCGCGATGAAGAATAAGTTCGGAAATCCAGCGACCATCAACCCTAGGAACGTCACGGGACCGGACCGCCATTTCTCCGAAAGAGACGTACAATTTCTCCCCGTAATCGCGATGCGCAGGGCGGCGCCTGTTCCACTGTCGAACCCTGTCGCCAAAACGAGCATGTCGAGTTCATACGTCGAATGTTTCGTTCTCACGCCTCCCGGCACAATCTCCACAATCGGATCGACGTTTAGGTCGACCAGGGTCACATTTGGCTGGTTGAACAGCTCAAAATAGCCGGTCTCGACCACCATACGTCGTGCCCCCACATGGTACCCCTTGGCGCAAAGTGCCTCCGCGATTACGGGGTCGTCCACGCGTTCACGGACCTTTTGCCGCAAGTATTCAGCAACCCGTTCGTTCACCGCCTTGTCTGTCATGGCGTCCGCTACAGACACAACCACTCCAACCCCCCCGTGTTCCCACGCCTCGTCCATTCGCCGTGTGAATTCTTCTTCGGAGGCGCCGCCCAAGGGACCCCCAAAAGGAAGCGTGATTCCTGGCCTTGATCGACGAGCGGCCTCCCGATACTCCGTGTAGCTTTTCTTGAATTCACGAAGAAACTCGGGATCTAGGGCCGAGTTGCGCGCTGGGACTGCGTAGCCAGCAGTACGCTGAAACACGTTTATGTGTTTCACATCGGTCCCAGCGATGGCAGTGATTGTCTGTACTCCGCTCGAGCCAGTACCGATCACACCGATTCGCTTACCGCTAAACTCAACGTTCTCTTTCGGCCACAGTGCGGTATGGAACATCTCCCCCCTGAAGGATTCGATGCCCTGAATCTGTGGCGTGTTCGGCGCGGAGTAGATGCCGATTGCCATGAAGCAATACTTTGCCGAATACGACTCATTCTTGTCGGTGAGTATTTGCCAGAGGCCCAAGGCTTCGACATACTCCGCGGACGTTACTCGCGTATCGAACTGGATATCTCGTCGAAGGTCCAATCGGTCAGCAACGAAATTGGCGTACCTCTCGACCTCCGGCTGTGCTGCGTATCGCTCGCTCCACACCCATTCCTGCTGAATCTCGTCGCTAAAAGAGTACGAGTAGTCCAAGCTGGCCACGTCGCACCGGGCGCCCGGATATCGATTCCAATACCATGTACCACCCACACCACTGCCAGCTTCGACAACGCGGACGCTGAGGCCAAGCAGCCGCAGGCGATGAAGCATGTACATGCCTGCCCAGCCGGCTCCGACGACTATCGCGTCGAAAGCGTCCTTGGTGTTCCCGTTAGACTTGGTTGCTCTCGTTTCCATTTATTTTCTCCTGTGCGCAGGCCCACCGCGGTTAGTGGGTACGACATAGACGGAAGCGACCGCACACGGGTTGACCCGTTCAGTCCACGCACTCGCTCAAACATTCCAAACGTCCCAAGAGCCCGGAAGCCCGGATCGCGTTGCCAGGTATGAACTGAGAACCTCCGTGTTGCTCGGTCCTGGGGCCGCAAAGCTCGGCAGCAACTTCCAGCGAATGGGAAAGGGCTGTCAGGGTGGCGATGAACTATTCCATGTACCATCACTTTCCCTTTTTGTTCATACTGTGCGGGTAGATCGAGTCCGTCGAGGTGACCGGACTCTTCGGATATCTGAGAACTCGACTTGAGTCAGTCCCACATGCCACGCTGACGGAATGCGCAGTTCGGGGGTCCTTCAGGTGGTTCCACAATCGGGGTTCCGAGTTCCTCGATTGTGGGCGCATTGATTCGCTCAGCGACGGCACGCAGCTTTTCAACATCGAAGCCGTAGAAGCGCAGGGCGTTCATACCAAGCATGTCGCGTGTGGGCTTCTCCGGAATGCCGGCGAACGTGAACCTCTGGGCGAGTCGAGTGACCGGCGTTTCGTCCCAATCGTCGGGGTATTGGAACGTACCCTCTGGGTGGGGATAATCCGATCCCCACATGTAATTGGTGGAGTAGCCACCGCGCCAAGCGTCTTTCGCTTCCGCATGGCTCATGAAGCTCGCGCCCACGAAGAGATTGGACTGGCAATACTCGCTCGGCGGCTTCGGACACAATTCGGCCAAGGCAGGAAGCTTCCCTTGGGCGCTGTCGAGGGAGTATCGATAGGCTGAGTCGAGCCGGGCAAGATAACTCGGCCACCAGATCCCCGGGACTTCGGTGATGGCTACACGCAGCTCCGGATGCCGCTCGAAGACACCCGCGAGCAACATCCATGGGAGCGCCCGGAGACCGAAGAACGTCCCCATCTCGACCAGGTTAACCGCCCGACCCGCTGGTCCGGAGTAGTCAGTGTCCCCGCTGCTCCCGATATGAGTGACCAAAGGCATCTTGTTCGCCGCGGCCGACGCCCAAAGTGGTTCCCAGTGAGGCTTGCTGTACATGGGGAACCAAGACTGCTGAACCGGGAAGTTGATCCCTCTCAGTCCCGCCTCGGCAGCCCACTCGATCTCCATGACCGAGGCTTCAACATCCCAGATCGGAATCTGAGCGAGGCCTGCATGTCGCTCCGGTTCGACGCTGCAGAAGTCTGCCAACCATTGGTTGTAAATATGGCGACCCAGAGCCTCGAGTTCAGGCGAGTCCGGAGTCCGGTTCTTGAACGTGGTTGGGTCCTTCGGGTCGCCGAGACTCGTAAACGGGATCGGCTGATCGTTGATGTGCCCGTGGAACATGACATCGGCGGCGACGCCGTCGAAGTTCATATCACGATGACGGGCGCCAATGTCGTGGTCGCCCTCAGTCCTGAGATTACGGATCGTCGCGAGCCGCTGCCGCTTTCCCGGCTCAATCTCGACATACCGCTCCGGATTGTTGAGTGTCATCGCGGCTAGGTAGGCGTCATTTTCCCGAACGTAATCATCGAACGCCGACAAGGAGCGCTTCGGGCAGTACTGCCGCATATCGCGCAACAATGGACCAACGTGCGTGTCCGAGGACACCACGATAACCGCCGCGCCAGAACTCCCAATAGCGACGTTCATGAACCACCTCCAGGTCGCCGGATGTACCCTCAAATAACCGCTTTATCTGGGGCCGCCAAAGGGGGACGGCCACACCAACAACACGCCGTCGCAGCCCTGGCTACGCGTTCCGTCCTCCAGTGTTCTTATTGCCACCACCTATGGATCACACAAGGGAAGCCTAGTGCGCATCCACAACAGCTTTGTTAGTCAGCCGACAACCCATCAGCTAGCGCTTACCATCCCGAGCGCCACAAGTCAATTCCTGTGCCGCCAATATGCCCTCGCGAGGGCTTGTCGATTTGACTCGCACGCACCGATACTCAAATGGCGAGCCTCGCGTTAACCGGGAGAACGCCGTACGACGTCCCTCGCATTCTGCTCCGTGGCGTATAGGTTGTCAACCAACAACTGTTGGTTTAAGATGAAATGCGTGGCCGAGCCTTCTGTTGAGCAGTTCCCTCTCGTGCATAAGGGCCACCAGTACGAGGACTTCGTCGTCGGCCGGGCCTTTGTTCACCACTGGGGCCGCACGATCACCGAGGGCGACAACTCGCTTTTCTCGACCGCGACCTGTAACTGGAACCCGATGCATCTCAACGCCGAATACGCCCGGGCCCACGGCCACCGTGACGTCGTCGTCAACCCAATGCTCGTGCTGTGCACGGTCGTCGGTCTCTCGGTTGAGGACCTGAGCGAGGCCGGCGGTCCGTTCCTGGGCCTCGAGGATTGCAATTTCCATCGATCGGTCCACCCTGGTGACACGTTGACCGCCTCGTCGAAGGTCGTCGCCGCTCGGCCGTCGAAGAGCAAGCCCGGCTTCGGCATCGTCACGTGGCGGACCGAGGGCCACAATCAGCGTGACGAGTTGGTGGTCGAGTTCGTTCGCACCAATCTGGTCGCCGAGCGAGTCAGCAGTGCGTGAGGAGCTCACGGCGGCGACGGGGTACTTCGAGGACTTCACGGTCGGGCAGCGGTTCCGTCACGCACGCGGTGCCACAATCGGCGAGGTCGAAAACTCCATCATCTCGAAGCTGGTGATGAACACCGCCCAAGGCCACTGGAACGAGCACATCATGATGGATGGCTCCACCCCGAGCGGCCGGATCGTGTTCGGCCTCGTCACCGGCTCCGTCGTGTTTGGGCTCGCCAGCCAAGATGCCGCGGAGCACGCCGTCGCAGAACTCGGTTGCACCGGATTGCGGTTCACGGCGCCGGTCCATCACGGCGACACGCTATATGCCTTGACCGAAGTGCTCGACGTCTACCCGTCCGATCGGGCCGATGCAGGCGTGGTGCGTTTCAAGCACTGGGGCATCACCCAGGCCGACCGACTCGTGTTCGAGGGCGAGCGGATCGTGCTACTGAAGAGACGATCGAATTGGGCCAGCCGCTGATGCACGGTACGAAATCGCCCGGTCCCAACTAATTTGAGTCGATCCGAATTGAAAGGGAACGCGGCGTGAACCGCCCCAACCGATTGAGACGCTCCGAGCTGTCCACGCCCGGAACGAGCACAAAGATGATCGCCAAAGCTGCCCAATCCGACGCCGACCTCGTGTTCCTCGACCTCGAGGATGCGGTCGCGCCAGCCGCCAAAGCGGGGGCCCGTGCCACCATTGCGGCCGGTCTGGTCCAACTCGAGTGGGGCACCAAGACGCGGGCATACCGCATTAATGGGGTCCACACCGCGTGGTGTCATGACGACTTGATCGAGGTCGTCACTGTTGCGGGCGCCCATATCGACGTCATTATTGTACCGAAGGTGAAGTCGCCACGTGACGTGTGGTTCGTGGATGACCTTCTCACGCAGCTCGAACGAAAAGTGGGTCTAGAGGTGGGCGGAATCGGGCTCGAGGTGCTCATAGAGGAAACGGAGGCGCTCGCTCACGTCGAAAACATCGCCGCCTGCTCTCCTCGACTCGAGGCACTCATCCTCGGCATGGGTGACCTTTCAGCCAGTCAGGGGATTCGCGCCGGGCACATCGGCGGCGCCAACCTCAACGACGGGCCAACATCGTACCCGGGCGACATGTGGCACTACGCCCGCAACCGCGTAATCGTTGCCGCCCGCGCCAACGGCCTCGACGCCATCGATGGTCCCTACGGTAACTTTCACGACTCCGAGGGGTACCGCCGCGAAGCATCGTGGGCCGCGACGCTCGGCAGTGTCGGGAAATGGTGCATCCACCCCAGCCAAATCATCATCGCCAACAACGCATTCGCGCCAACCAAAGACGAAATCGAATCAGCACAATCAATGCTCACCGCGGTCCGAGAAGCAGCAGCACAAGACCTCGGCGCCGCCAACCTCGGAGGCATCATGATCGACGCCGCCACCACGCGCATCTTCGAGGCCGTCCTCGAACGAGCCCGTCTCTGCGGGCGGCAGCGCGAGTAAGGGCCACCACCGCGCCCTCCGAGGTGGCGTAAGCAACCGAGGACGTGTGACGATAGCTTTTGGCCGCGGTGGATGCGATATTGACGACCGACCCTCGTCCTGTCTCCCTCATGGCCGCGGCCGGGCCTGTAAGAAGAATGTTCCGCGTGCGTTGATGTCGTTTATTTATCGTCGTTTATTTATCCACTCCCAGT
Organism: Acidimicrobiales bacterium; assembly: GCA_035602795.1. GTDB lineage: Bacteria > Actinomycetota > Acidimicrobiia > Acidimicrobiales > RAAP-2 > Bog-473. The sequence continues at coordinate 7,173 of DATNLP010000099.1, forward strand.
CCTATTCTGTCTGACGTTCCGCACTTCTCGTGGCCCATATCGGTCCCACCTTGCCCTGGTCTGGGTTCGGCTTGCTCACGGAGTCCTTGGGTCCTACGTCCTGGGTTGCTTGACGGAGCAAGATCGCCCCGGCTGCGACTGAGGTCTCCTCCATCTCGGCCACGATTCCCTTCAATTGGCGGCGGTTGGCGATCCAATCCTCGTAGAGCTCAACCTCCGCTCGGCTGAGCCGGCGACTGACTGTCTTTTCTTCAACGGCGAACGGGACCGTCGCCAAACGCCTCTTGGTCGGACAGCGCGAGCGGGGGCTCGACGTCACCAAGTCCACCCACTTCGTCCTCGACGACGCTAAGGCACTCAGTACTGCGGACACCGCGATCTTGGACAACCCGGTA
>DATNLP010000046.1:0-4489 GCA_035602795.1 Acidimicrobiales bacterium
GTCGCGCACCGACAGCTCTGCCGCGGCCTCGGCCAGATCGGCGTCGCTCTCGGGAGTGGCCACTCCGGCCACGGTGCGCACCTTGTCGAAGGAGACTCGGCCCGCGCTGAGCGCGTCGGACAAGTGAGGCAGGTCGAAGAGCCGCGCGGCCACCCGAACCAGGGAGCGGGCCGATGCCGTAGAGAGCCCATTGCGCCCAACCAGCCAGGCCTGGGTCGAGGTGGCACCGTCGGCCCGGAAGGCCTGGCGCCGGTCGATCTCGCCCACGATGACCGCCAGACGGCCCTGGTGGGTGGCCACTAGAGCCGCCTCCACGTCGTTGGCCGCCCGGAGGTCCTCGTCAGACATCTGGCCCAGTTCCGCGTTGGTCAGCGGCGGTACCGATACGCCGGTGTTGCTCGGGAGACACTGAGAGCCCATCGGCGGGTGAACGGTCGCCTCGACGGGAGAGTGCTGGGGTTATCTACGCCGAGGTCCCGAAAACATCGCCCAGTTCCATGGGTACAGGTGTGTCCAGCTGCGCGTACGTACACGACGCCGGCAGGCGGTCGGGGCGCCAGCGCACGAACGAGGCAGCGTGACGGAACCGGCTCTCCTGCAGGTGGTCGTAGGAGACTTCGCAGACGGCCTCCGGGCGAAGCGGCTCCCAGGTCATGTCCTTGCCCGCGTTCCAGCGGTTCATGTGACCGGGGGCGCGGCCGGCTGTCTGCGCCTCGGCCCACCCGGCCCAGGGGTGGTCTTTTAGCGCATTCTTCGCATAGGGCTTGAGCTCGTCGACGAACTCCCTGCGGCGGGCCACGCTGAAGCCCGATGCCACGCCCACGTGATGCAGCGTGCCGTCGCTGTCGAAGAGGCCGAGCAGCAACGAGCCGACGCCGGCGCCGTCCTTGTGGGTCCTGTAGCCGGCGACCACGCAGTCGGCCGTGCGCTGGTGCTTGACCTTCAGCATGACGCGCTTGTCGGGCAGGTAGTGGAGTTCGGCCGGTTTGGCCACCACCCCGTCGAGTCCGGCGCCCTCGAAGCGGGAGAACCAGTCGGCGGCCACCTCGGGGTCCTGGGTGGCCGGCGTGAGGTGGATCGGGGCCCGAGCCTTCCGCAGCGCCTTCTCGAGCGCCACCCGGCGCTGTTCATAGGGTGTGTCCATATAGGACGTCGTGGCGTCGGCCAACAGGTCGAATGCCACGAAGGAGGCCGGCGTCGCCTGGGCGAGCTGGCGGATGCGCTTCTCGGCGGGGTGGATGCGCTGGGACAGTGCGTCGAAGTCGAGCCCCTTGGGGCCGACGACGACGATCTCACCGTCGAGGACGCAGCGGTCGGGTAGCTCTCGCCGGAGGGCCTCGACGAGCTCGGGAAAGTAGCGGGTGAGCGGCTTCTCGTTGCGGCTGCCCAGTTCGACCTCGTCTCCGTCACGGAAGACGATGCAGCGGAAGCCGTCCCACTTGGGCTCGTAGTACAGGCCTTCCTGGCGGGGTAGCTCCCGGGTGAGTTTGGCCAGCATGGGCGCGATGGGCGGGCGGACGGGGAGGGTCATGCGGCCGCCCTCCCGTGATCGGCGGCCCAGGCCACCAGGTCGTCAACCGCCTTGGTGTTGACGACCCGCTCGAAGGGCACGCCCGCCGCCACGGCGTTGCGGCAGCCGCGTCCGAGCCACTCCAGTTGGCCCGGAGCGTGGGCGTCGGTGTCGATGGCGAAGGAGCACCCGAGCTTGACGGCCCGGCTCAGGAGGTCCTGCGGCGGGTCCTGGCGCTCCGGACGCGAGTTGATCTCGACGGCCGTGCCGGTCCGGGCGCACGCGGAGAACACTGCGTCGGCGTCAAACACCGACTGCGGCCGCCCCCGGCCGGTGATGAGGCGACCCGTGCAGTGGCCGAGGATGTCGGTGTGTGGGCTCTCGATGGCGGCCAGCATGCGCGCCGTCATCTGGGCCGCGTCCATGCGCAGCTTCGAGTGCACGCTGGCCACGACGACATCGAGCTCGCCGAGGAGGTCGAGATCGAGATCGAGTGCGCCGTCTTCGAGGATGTCCACCTCCATGCCGGTCAGAATGCGGAAGGGCGCCAGTTGCGCGTTCAACTCGGCCAGGACGTCGAGCTGCTGGCGCAACCGCTCCTCGTTGAGCCCGTGGGCCACGGTCAGGCGGCCCGAGTGGTCGGTCAGGACCAGATACTCGCGCCCGAGGCCACGGGCGGACTCCGCCATCTCGAGGATCGGGCTGCCCCCGTCGGACCAGTCCGAGTGTGAGTGGCAGTCACCCCGCAATGACCCGAGGAGCTCAGCCGCCGGCCCGTCGACCACGAGATCGTCGTCGGCTCCCAGCTCCTGATCGAGCTTGGACAGGTAGGCCGGGACCCGTCCCTGCAGCGCTTCGGCGATGACCTGCGCCGTCGACTTGCCCACGCCTTCGATCGACTGCAGCCGCCCGGCGTCGGCCAGCGCCGCCAGCTCCTCCGGTGCCACGGTGGCGATAGCCCGGGCGGCGTGGCGGAAGGCCCGCACCTTGTAGGTTTCGGCCCCACTGCGCTCGAGCCGGAACGCGATGCGGTTCAGTGCGTCAAGAGGATCCATCGGCGTCGGCGACCGTTAGGCCTTCTTGGCCCGGCTCGGTGCCACCCGCGGCGGCTCGTCGGGCATCTTGGGGTACTGCGGCGGCCAGGGTGCGTCGTGCAAGCCGGCCGCCCTGTCGCGCTCGGCCAGCGCCAGTAAGGGCTCGAGCGATTGGGGCGTCGCAGCGATGTCCGCCCACGGGTCGCCCCGGCGCTGCACCAGCTCGGGGACGGAGCGGATGGTCAGATCGTTGGGCACCACGGCCTCGACCTCGTCCCACGAAAGCGGTGTCGACACCTGCCCGCCGGTCCGGGGGCGGGCGAACCAGGCGCCGAAGACCGTCTTGTGTGGCGCGTTCTGGTTGAAGTCGACGAACACGCGGGTGCCCCGCTCCTCCTTCCACCAATTGGCCGTGATCTCCTCGGGGTGGCGCCGCTCGAGCTCGCGGGCCAGCGCGACCGCGGCCGCCCGCACCGCGAACGAATCCCAGCGCGCCTCGAGCCGGAGGTAGATGTGCAGGCCGTTGCTCCCGGTCGTCTTGGGAAAACTGCGCAGCCCGAGCTCGGACAACAGGTCCCGGCACCGCAGTGCCGCCGCCCGGACCTCCTCGAAGCCGATCCCCTTCGTCGGGTCCAGGTCGATGCGGAGTTCGTCGGCATGCTCGGGGTCGTCCGCCAGGTACGGCCACAGGTGGAGGCCGATGCAGCCGATGTTCACGGCCCACAGCACGTGAGCGATGTCGGCCACCACCAGCGCGTTGGAGGTGGTCCCGTTCGGAGTCGACACAATGGTCGACTCCAGCCACTCGGGCGCCCCGTTCGGGATGCGCTTCTGGAAGAAGGACTTGCCGGTGGCCCCGTCGGGGAAGCGCTGCAGCATGGCCGGTCGGCCACCGGCCGTGTTCAGGAGATGGTCCGCCACCTCGAGGTAGTACGTCACCAGCTCGAACTTGGTGGCGCCCAGGGCAGGGAAGTACACCTTGTCCGGACGCGATATCCGCACCTCGTGGCCGCTGGCCTCCACCATCCGCTCGTCGTCCCCGGGCACCGACGCCGACTCTACCGACGACCGCGAGACAGGGTCCTCGAATCCCCCGTTGCCAGAGGCCGCACAACAGGCCCGGAGGCACTTCCCGAACCCCCCGGCGCTGTCGTGGCGTGCCGGTGGTCGGGACGAAAAGGGCAGGCGGAATCGAGAACGGTTCCAGCAGCTGGAGCTCCGGGTGAGGGCAGCACGGCGGCGGCGGCGGGCGCATGTCCCCCCGACCCCGGCCGGGTTGCTGAGCTAGGCCCCGCCTCCCGAGACCGATGCAGATGCAGCCAGGCCTACACCGGCGCCCGCGCCCATCAGCGCCACGCCGCGATCGAAGAGCTCCTGTTCGAGACGGCTGCGCTCAGAACTCGGGTTGAAGTACCAGGCCGGCATAGCCGGCACCGCCATTGCGACACACAGCCTGATGAGCGCACCGTCGTATGCGAGCTCCCGGGCCAGGCTCTCGGCGGCGGAAGTTGCGGGATCGCCTTTCGCGCCGCGGAGTCTGGCCCGGGACGAGACGACGTCGGCGAGCAACAGGTCCTCCGACCTGGCTTCCGTCTCATCGTTGCCAAGGGCCCGTGTGAGGAGGTCTACGTACATGACCACCCCGAGATGGTGCCCGAACGTACGCTTGGCCGCATAGAGGCAAACGTCCCGTCTTGGTTGATACTCCCTAGTGAATAGGGGTTCTCAGCCTCAATGGAACAGGGAGTCGAGCACCTCGTCGAGGCGCCCCTCCCAGGTGTCGGAGCCGCCCAGCGGCGTCACCCGCAGCGGGGCCGGGGCCGTGAGGACGGGCAGTGACGTCAACCGGGTCGTGCGCTCCCGCACCTGCGCCGAGAACAGCCGACGGAGCCTCCGGTTCCGGGTCGAGCCCAGCACGATGGCGCCGGCCGCCCGCTCCCGGGCC
>DATNLP010000133.1:0-9712 GCA_035602795.1 Acidimicrobiales bacterium
GAGCCGTTCCTGCGCCAACACCGGCCCTGGGCCGTGGCCCTGTTCGTGCTTCCGGTCGCGGCCGTCGTCGTGCCGGCGCTCTACAACCGGGTGCATCCCGAACTGGCGGGCGTGCCCTTCTTCATCTGGTACCAGTTCGTCGCGGTCGTCATCGGGAGCGTCGTCACCGGCGTCGTCTACGTGCTGCGCGGGACCGAGAAACACCTGACCCGGGCGCAGGCACTGACAGAGACCCAGACACAGCCCGGGCCACCCGCCGCCCCCGCCGCGTCGCCAAAGCCATAGCCGAAGCCACCCATATGGACCCGAGCCCACCGTCACCCACGCCGTGAGCACCCACTCGTGATCGGGTACGACCCCATGCTGGCCGGAATTCAGGTGGTCCAGGCCAGCGTCATGGTCGTCCTCTTCGCCGGCGTCATCGTCCTCGGCCTCCTGGCCGGCCGCTGGCGCAAGGGCGACCTGCGCCAGCTCGACGAGTGGGCGCTCGGGGGCCGCAAATTCGGCGGCTTCCTGACCTGGTTCCTTCAGGGCGGCAGCGTCTATACGACGTACTCGTTCATCGCCATCCCCGCCCTCGTCTTCGGAGCCGGCGCGGCGGGGTTCTACGCCCTTCCCTTCCTCATCATCACCTACCCGGTCGCGTTCATCTTCCTGCCCCGCCTGTGGCAGCTCTCGCACGACCAGGGGTACGTCACGTCGAGTGACTTCGTGCGCGACCGCTTCGGCCACCCGCTCCTGTCCCTGCTCGTCACCGTCACCGGGATCGTCGCCATCCTCCCCTACGCCGCGCTGCAGGTCTACGGCATTGAGGTGTCGATCGCGCAGGTCGGGCTCCCGGTCACCGCCTCGCTCTGGACGGCCTTCGTATTCCTGGCCATCGTCACCTACGTCTCGGGCCTGCGCTCGGCCACGCTCATCGCGGTCGTGAAGGACGTCCTGATCTGGATCACCGTCCTCGTCGCCGTGATCTACATCCCGATCCGGCTCGGCGGCTACGCGCACATCTTCAACTCGCTACCCCGGTCGTCACTCACCCTGGCCCCGGACCAGTTGACCGACTACTCGACCCTGGCCATCGGCTCCGCGCTGTTCCTCTTCCTCTATCCGCACACCATCACCGGCGCGCTCTCGGCCAAGAGCCGCTTCGTCGTGCAGCGCAACACCGTCTTCCTGCCGATCTACACCATCATGCTCGGGCTCCTGGCCATCCTCGGCTACGTGGCCCGGGAGGCCCATGTGCACGTGAACCCGGTCTACGGGGCCAACGACGCCATCCCCGCCCTGTTCGACTCCATGTTCCCGGCGCCCTTCGCCGGGTTCGCGCTCGCCGCCATCGCCATCGGCGCGCTGGTCCCGGCCGCCATGATGGCGATCGCGGCGTCCAACCTCTTCTCCCGCAACATCTGGACCGAGTACGTCCACCCTCGGGCCAGCTCGGAGGAGCAGGCGCACGTGTCGAAGATCACGTCGCTGTTCATCAAGCTGGGTGCCGTGCTGTTCGTCGTGGTGGCCCCCACCACCTACGTGGTCAATTTCCAGCTGGCCGGCGGCGTGTGGATGCTCCAGGTCCTGCCGGCCGTCCTGTTGGCGTTGTTCTTGACCTGGCTGGACGGGCGCGCCGCCGTGGCCGGGTGGGTGGTCGGCATGGCGATCGGCACCTGGCTGCTGCTCCTCGTCCACTTCAAGACGACCAGCTACTCGGTAGACCTCTTCGGCCGCCACGTCCTGATCTACATCGGGATACTGGCCGTGCTGGCCAACATCGTGGTCGCACTCGTCGGCAGTGCCCTCGGTGCGGCCGAACGGCGCCGCACGGCCGCGTCGCTGCCCCCCCTCACACCCTGACCCGCGGCGCGGCGCGTCCCCTAGGGTGGGCCGCTTCAGCGCGACGCGGGGGTGGACCATGACGTACCGGGTCATACAGTGGGCGACGGGGAACGTCGGCCGGGCAGCCATTGAGGGGATCCTGGCCCACCCCGACCTCGAGCTGGCCGGGTGCTGGGTGCACTCGGAGAAGAAGGACGGCCAGGACGCCGGCACCCTGGCCGGGCTCGAGCCGGTGGGCGTCGTCGCCACGGCCGACGTGGACGCGCTGCTGGCGCTCGACGCCGACTGCGTCGTCTACAGCCCCATTTTCGCCGACGTGGGCGTGGTGACCCGCATCCTCGAGTCGGGCAAGAACCTGGTGACGCCGCTCGGCTGGTTCTACCCGCCCGCCGACGAGCGGGCCCAGCTCGACGCCGTGTGCCGCGCCGCCGGCGTCACCCTGCACGGCACGGGCATCCACCCCGGCGGCATCACCGAACGCTTCCCGCTCATGGTCTCGGCGTTGTCGGGCGCCATCACGCGTGTGCGGGCCGAGGAGTTCTCCGACATCCGCACGTATGGCGCCCCCGACGTGATCCGCGACTGGATGCTGTTCGGCAAGACGCCGGAGGAGTCGCGCCAGAGCATCATGGCCGAGGCACTCGGGGCCGGCTTCCGCCAATCGGTCCACATGGTGGCCGACGAGCTCGGCTTCGACCTCGACCCGTCGTTGCGCACGACCCACGAGATGGCGGTGGCCACGGCCGCCATCGACTCGCCGATCGGGCCGATCCAACCCGGCCTGGTGGCGGCGCAGCGCTTCCGCTGGGAGGGACTGGTGGACGGGGAGCCCGTGGTCACCGCGGCGGTCAACTGGCTGATGGGCGAGGAGCACCTCGACCCACCCTGGCGCTTCGGCCCCGACGGCGAGCACTTCGAGGTCGAGATCACCGGGGACCCCGACTGCCTGGTGTCGTTCCGCAAGCTGCACCCCGACTCCATCGAGAGCGGGCTCGAGCGCAATCGCGGCATCGTGGCCACCGCCATGCACTGTGTCAACGCGGTGCCCTACGTGTGCGCGGCTCCGCCCGGCCTGCTCACCTACCTCGAGATGCCGCTGGTGGCCGGCCGCGCCGCCGCCTCGTTGCGCCGCGGCCGGAGTGCCCCGGCGTCGTGATCCTCGACCGCTTCCGCCTCGACGACCGCGTGGCGGTCGTGACCGGGGCCGGGCTCGGCATCGGCCGCGGCATCGCCGTCGGCCTGGCCGAGGCCGGCGCGGACGTCGTCCTGGCGGCCCGGACTGCTTCCGACCTCGAGGAGGTGGCGGCGCTGGTCGAGGCCCAGGGCCGGCGGGCGCTGGCCGTGCCGACGGACGTCACCGACCTGGGCCAGCTCGAACAGCTGGTCGACGCGGCAGTGCGCGAGTTCGGCCGGCTCGACATCGCGGTGAACAACGCCGGCGGCGCCATGCCGAGAGCCGCCATGGACACCAGCGGGCGCTTCTTGGAAGCGGCCTTCCACTTCAACGTCACGGCGCCCTTCATCCTGACCAAGCTGGCGGCCCGCCGCATGGCGGACACGAGTGGTCAGGGGGCGATCGTCAACATCTCGTCGCGCTCGGCCAGCATGACGCAGACGAGCTTCGCCGCCTACGGCGCCGTCAAGGCGGCGCTCGACCGCATGACCCGCAACGTGGCGCCCGAGTTGGCACCGCGGGTGCGCGTCAACGCCATCGACGTCGGGGGCGTGGCCACCCGCTCGCTCGAGATCGTGCTGACGGACGAGGCGCTCCGGAGCCAGTTCCTGGCCGGGACCCCGATGGGCCGGCCCGGCGAGCCAGAGGACATCGCCTGCGCCGTCCTCTACCTGGTCTCGGACGCCAGCTCCTGGGTCACCGGCAAGGTGTTCGAGGTCGACGGCGGCACGGAGGCGCCGGCCATCACGGTGCCGGTGCCGCCCCTCGAGCCATCGCCGCCGTCCTGAACATCGCCGTGACCGACCAGAAGCCAGCGCCCGGCGCGCCGACAACGAGTGTGCTGTGCTCGGGCACCCTCCGGCCCGGGATCCCCCTGGCCGAGCGGGCGGCGGCGGCGACCGCCGGCGGCTTCGGCGCCATTTCGCTGTGGGGCCGCGACTACGCGGATGCCCGCGCCGAGGGGCTGCGCGACGAGGACATCCGCCTCATGCTGGCCGACCACGGCCTGTCGGTGGCCGAGCTGGACCCGGCCTGGTGGTGGCTACCGGGCGCGGCCGACGTCCACGTGCCGCCCGAGTTCGACGCCAGCCGCATCTTCGGGTTCGGCGAGGCCGAGCTGTTCGCCGTGGCCGACGCCGTCGGCGCCCGGTCGCTCAACGCCGTCGACGTCTTCGGCGGCGACTGGACGCTCGACCAGGCGGCCGAGGCCTTCGCCGGCCTGTGCCAGCGGGCGGCCGACCACGGCCTGCTGGTCCACCTCGAGTTCCTCCCCTGGTCCAAGATCCCCGACCTGGACACGGCCTGGCGTGTCGTGCGCCAGGCGGACCAGCCCAACGGGGGCCTGACCGTCGACGCCTGGCACTACTTCCGCTCCGGCTCAGCCGGCACCGGGCTGCTCCACACGATTCCGGGCGACCGCATCCTCGGCCTGCAGCTGTCCGACGCCCCGGCCACGCCCGAGGCCGACCCCCTGCACGCCACCCTGCACGAGCGCCTGCTCCCCGGTCAGGGCGAGCTCGACCTGCGGGAGCTCGTGGCCGACCTGCGGGCCACCGGCACCGGCGCCCCCTACGGGGTCGAGGTCTTCTCGGACGCCCTCGACGCGCTGCCGTCCGAGGAGGCCGGACGGCAGGCCGGCGCCGCACTGCGCCAGCTCCTGGACGCCACCCCCTGACCCAGGTCCGCGATGATGTCCGCCCATGGCGCGCATTGTCCTGGTCCACGGAGCCTTCAACGAGCTGTGGGGCCCCAACGAGCTGAAGGCCCGGTGGCTGCCCGCCGTCCGCGACGGGCTGTGGCACCACGGGGTCGAGCTGGAAGCCGACGACCTCGGCGTCTGCTTCTACGGTGACCTGTTCCGCCGGCACCCGGGGACGGAGGAGGAGCAGCTGCTGGCCGAGTCGCGGCCGGGTGTGGCCGAGGCGCTGCACGACCTCGCCGACGCGGACGTCCTGGCCGCTCTGGGCGAGGCGGCCAGCCAGGCCACGTTCGAGCGCACCGTCGACATGGCCACCGTCATGTTCACCGAGCCTGATCTGCGCGACCACCTACGTGAGCGCCTGGAGCGGGCCATCAGCGAGGACACCCGGGTCCTGGTGGCGCACTCCTTCGGGACGGTGGTGGCCTACACCGCGCTGGTCCACCACCCCGAATGGCCGGTCCGCACCCTCGTGACGCTCGGCTCACCATTGGCCGTGCCCATGGTCTTCGACGGCCTGGACCCGGCCCCGGTTGACGGCGTGAGCGCCTGGCCCGGCGCGGTCGAACGCTGGGTCAACGTACGTGCCCGCAACGACAAGGCGTGCGCCTCGTCACTCACGGAGAAGTTCGGGCCTCGGGTCGAAGAGCTGCTCGTCGACAACGGGCACCGGATGCACGCGCCGGAGCCCTACCTCAACTCGCGGCCGACGGGATTGGTGATTGCCGAGGCGCTCCGGGTCTAGCGCTTCGGGCATGCCCGTCCCGGCGATGAGCGGGGCACCACACACTCCGTCCTCAGGGCCGCTCTGGCTCTCCGTCGCGGAAGCTCAGGTCTCCGAGCAATGTGTCCCTCACCACCCGCCAGGCACCCGACCCCGCAGCCGCGAGGAGCCCGGCTCCCGACTGTCTCGGCGAGTAAGCGTCACCGTCGAGTCGCCGCACACAACCCCCGGCCTCCCCGACCAGGAGAGCGCCCGGAGCGTGGTCCCAGGGCAACGTCCGCCAGAACATCACGAAGTCCTGCTCACCTTCGACCAATCTCGGATAGTCGATGCCCGCCGACGCGGTCCCCGGGCCAACGGACCCGAAGCGATGGCGATTCTCGTCCACCCGCGCTCTGGTCGGTGCATCGAGGAATTTGGTGTGGACGCACCCCCGGAGATCTGCGGACGCCGAGGAAGCCGGCGGCCGAACGACCGGCACACCGTTCCGCGTCGCTCCAGCGCCGACCTCTGCTTGATACATGAGCCTGGTCGCGGGCTGCCAGATCCACGCTGCGCTCGTCTCGCCTCCCCGCACGAGTGCGACCATCACCGCCCACTGCGGGGACCCCGAGACGAAGTTGGCCGTGCCGTCGAGGGGGTCCACGAGCCAGATCTGCTCGCTACGCAGTGCGTGCGCCAGTCCGGAACCACCTGAGAATTCCTCACCGACGAAGACAGCCTCGGGGATCAGCTCGCCCAATCGCGTCTTCAATTGGCGCTCGGCCTCTTCGTCGGCCACGGTGACCAGTTCTCCGGGGGATTTGAACCGGACGTCCGTCTCTCGCAGGGCATCGAAACGCGGTTCAATGACTTCCCCGGAGACCTCCTGGGGTATGTCGCCCACCTTGTCCATCAGGTCGTCGCTCGTGGCTGACACGGTGGCCACGATGGTAAATGATGACGTCTCGAATGTGCGTCCCGACCGGAGCTCGGCCGGCTGTGATCCACAAAGAGCCGATCACCGCTCCGGTGTAGCGAGGAGATCCTCGTCGTCGGCGCGGGTCACTGGTCGGGGGTGCGTTCCGGCGCATCCGCATCCCGCCATGCGGACCGACACCCCTACTGCGGCGAGGACCGCTCCGCTCGGGCCCGGTGAGCCGCGTGGCGGCCGGAGCGCCGGCCGAAGAACGAGCCGTCGCCGAGGCTGATGCCGCTGGCGTAGTCGTGGGCCGCCAGGCTGGCGGCGGTCCGGCCGACGGCGTACAGGCCGGGGACGCGACGCCCCCCGACGTCGAGCGCGGCGCCCTCGGGATCGGTGACGAGGCCGCCGAGGGTGAAGGTGGCGTAAATGGCGCCGTGATCGACGCGCAGGTCGATGGCGCCGATGCCGCTCGCCGGCGGCACGCCGATGGGCTGCAGGTAGGGCGCGCGCTTGTGGAACGCCGGGTCTTCGCCGTGGGCGGCGGCCTCGTTGTACGCGCCCACCGTGCGAGCCAGCGCGTCGGCCGGCACCTCGATGTCGGCCGCCAGTTCCTCCGGCGTGGCCGCGGCGTGGCGGATGCGAAGCCCGAGGAGGTTCGGCTCGTGGATCACGTCGTCGGTGATCATGTAGACGACGCCCTCGTGGTCGCGCAGGGCCTGCAGACCGATGCGGCCGGTATAGGTGTCCTCGTTGACGAATCGCTCGCCACCGCCGTTGACGAGGATCCCGCGCGCCAGACGGTGGGGCGGCCCGAGGGGCAGCGCGCACTCGAAGGCGTCGAGCCTGGTCGTCACCGCGCCGGCGCCGGCGCCCATGCGGATCCCGCGGCCGTCGTCGGCCGGCGTGCCGATCCGCCAGGCCGCATCGGGGACGTGGGCCAGCGGGCAGTGCTCGGCCACCATCGCCTCGTTGTGGATGAATCCGCCGGTGGCCAGGATCACGCCGCCCCGGGCTCTGAAGGCCCGAGAACGGTCGTCGGTCCGCACCTCGACCCCGACGACCTCCCCGCCGTCGACGACCAGCGCCTCGGCCCGGGCGTCGGCCACCACGCGGGCGGCGCTGGCCGACACGGCGGCACCGAGGCGTTCCATGAGGAAGCCGCCGGCCGAGTCGACGTACTGCGGCTTGTGGCCGCGCGGTACCGGGACCGCCAGCTCGTCGAACGGGTAGCTGTCCTCACCGCCGCTGAAGAGCAGCCCCGCGTCGTCGGCCGACTCGCGGTTCGGCTCGTCGCAGAACGCGGCGCGGAACGGCACGCCGACGGAGACCAACCAGTCGAAGTGCTCCGGCGAGCCCTCGCAGTAGGCATCGATGCGGTCGTCGTCCGCGCCGGGCCCGAGGGCGGCCCGCAGGAACGTCGCCATGTTCTCCGGTGAGTCGGTGAAGCCGCACGCGCCCTGGAGGGCCGTTCCGCCTCCCAGGTAGACGAGGCCGCCGGACTGGGCCGACGTCCCACCCGGACCGCCGCCGCGCTCGACGGCCAGCACCTCCGCTCCGGCCTGGCGCGCCGCCACGGCGGCCGACGCGCCCGCCACCCCCAGGCCCACCACGACGACGTCGAGCGTCTCGTCGAAGCGAACCTCGCTGGCGTCCCGCGCCGGGATCGGCTCCACCGCCCTCCTCGCGTCAGGACGCTCTGGTCGACCCGCGCCCGCTCCTAGCGCGCCCGCCGACGCAATGAGGCGTCGGCGATGGCAGCCGGAACCCAGCCGACGTCCTGCACGTTCAGGTCGGTGCCCGGCGCGACGATGGCGTCGATCCGGTCGAGCACGTCGGAGCTCAGCTGCAGCTCGAGCGCCGGTAGCTGCGACTCCAGGTGCTCCATGGTGCGCGGCCCAATGATGGGCGACGTGACCGCCGGGTGGGCGAGCACGAAGCCGAGCGCCAGCTGAATCAGAGGGAGGCCGGCGTCGTCCGCCACCTCGGTCAGCTTGGTCACGGCCTCGAGCTTGGCCTGGTTGCCCGGCAGCTCCATGTCGAAGTGGTGCGGCAGCGCGGCGGCGCGGCGGCTCGTGTTCTCCTTGCCGGGGCCGAACGCGCCCGAGAGCCAACCGCCCGCCAGGGGGCTCCACGACAGCACGCCCATGCCGTACTTCTCGCACATGGGGAGCACGTCCTTCTCGATGCTGCGCACGAGGATCGAATACGGCGGCTGCTCGGTGACGAAGCGCTCCCGGCCCCGCCGCTCGGCCACCCACTGCGCCTCGACGATCTCGTGGGCCGGAAAAGTGGAGCTGCCGAAGTAGCGGATCTTGCCGGCGCGCACCAGATCGGTCAGCGCGCCGAGCGTCTCGTCGATATCGGTGTCGGGCGACGGCCGGTGGATCTGGTAGAGGTCGATGTAGTCGGTGCCGAGCCGGGTCAGGCTGCGGTCGCATTCGGTCATGATCCAGCGGCGCGAGTTGCCCTGCGCGTTGGGGTCCTTCCCCATGGTCCCGTGCACCTTGGTGGCCAGGACGATCTGGTGTCGCTTGACCTGGGCCAGCGCCTTGCCGACGATCTCCTCCGACTCGCCGAAGGAGTAGACGTCCGCCGTGTCGATGAAGTTGATGCCGGCGTCGATGGCCCGGTGGATGATGCGGATGGAGTCGTCGTGGTCGGTGTTGCCGAAGGCGCCGAACATCATCGCCCCCAGGCACAGGGGGCTGACCTTGACGCCGGTGCGGCCGAGGGTGCGGTAGTCCATGCGGGTCTCCTCAATCGGGTGGAGGTCCGAATCTACCCAGGGGCCTGGCGGCCCGCCCCGCGCGTCTGCGTCAGCCTCCGAAGCGGGTGCAGGCGTCGGCCGCCGCCCACAGGAGCGTCGGGTCACCGATGCGGCGGAACGAGCGCAGCGCGGCCTCGGTCAGCTTTATGGCGTGCTCGTCACCGGACGCCACCGCCCGGTCCACCAGCGCCTGCTTCGAGGCGGCGCCCTTGGCCGGCGCCGGCCCGTGCCGGTCGATGGCGTAGGCCACGTGCAGCGCGGCGACGGCCTGCCAGACGTAGCCGAGCGCGGCGTCCCGGTCCTCCCCGGCCAGCCAGGGCAGGACCAGCTCGCAGGCCAGCGGCGACGTGACGGAGTGCAGCAGGCCGATGGCGCCGCCGCCGTCCGCGTTGCGCACGTAGGCCAGGGCGCCGCCGCCGGCCAACCGGTCGAGCAGGTCGACCGGAGCGCCCGGGGGCCGCAGCGACGCCACCCCCTGCTCGAACTCGTCGGCGATGACGGTCACCTGGGCCACCGTGTCGCTGATCAGCATCTGGGTTGGCGCGTCCTCGGGCAGGTAGGGCAGGGCGGCCAGGGCCTCGGCCACGCTCTGCTGGCCGATCAGCAGCGGCGGG